>NZ_JBHXCW010000009.1:0-71810 GCF_042725365.1 Lentzea sp. NPDC060358
CGGTTCAGTGGGCGGCCGCCACCTTGTCCGACTCGGCGTGCTGCCTCTCGAGCAGGTCGTCGACGTCGACCAGGTCGGGGTTGTCCAGGACCTCGTTCAGGCGGTCCTTGTCGAGGGCCTTCTGCCAGGCGGCGACCACGAGCGAGCCGACACCGTTGCCGATCACGTTGGTGATGGCGCGGGCCTCGGACATGAAGCGGTCGATGCCGACGATGAGCGCGATGCCGACCGCGGGGATGGCCGAGTGCGCCTCGAAGGCCTGCAGCGAGGCGGCGAGGGTGACGAGACCGGCGCCGGTGACGCCCGCCGCGCCCTTCGACGCGATCAGCATGAACAGCAGCAGGCCGATCTGCACGCCGATCGACACGTCGTGCCCGGTGGCCTGGGCGATGAAGATCGCGCCCATGGTCAGGTAGATGCAGGTGCCGTCGAGGTTGAACGAGTACCCGGTCGGGATGGTGAGGCCGACGACCGACTTCTGGGCGCCCGCCGCCTCCAGCTTGACCATCATGCGCGGCAGCACCGACTCCGACGACGAGGTGCCGAGCACGATGAGGATCTCGTCCTTGATGTAGCGCAGGAACTTCAGCAGGCTGAAGCCCGCGACGCGCGCCACGATGCCGAGCACGACGACCACGAAGAGCAGGCACGTGACGTAGAACGAGCCCATCAGCCACAGCAGCTTGCTGAGGATGCCGCCGCCGAACTTGCCGACCGTGTAGGCGATGCCGCCGAACGCGCCGATCGGGGCCGCGTACATGACGATCTTGATGATGCCGAACATCACCTTGGACAGGGTCTCCATCGCGGAGACGACCTTGGCGCCGCGCTCGCCCATGCCCGCCACGGCGACCGCGACCAGGATCGCGATCACGAGCACCTGGATGAGCTGGCCGTCGGTGAAGGCGCTCACGAACGACTTCGGCACCAGGCTCAGGATGAAGCCGGTGACACCGGTCTCCGCGGTCGACGCCGACTTCAGCGTGTCCTTGGCCGCGGCCTCGTTCAGCGCGATGTCACCGCCGTGGTGGCCGGGCGCGACGACGTTGACGACGATGAGGCCGATGGCCAGTGCCACCGTGGTCATGGCCGTGAAGTAGAGGATCGTGCGGAGGGCGAGCCCGCCCGCCTTGGCGAGGTTGCCCAGGCCCGCGATGCCGACGATGATCGTCGCGAAGATGGTCGGCGCGATGACGACCTTGACGAGGTTCACGAACAGGTCGGCGAGCCACTTCATCTCGGACGCCTGTTTGGGGAACAGGAAGCCGACGGCGGCGCCCAGCACGATGGAGACAAGCACCCAGAAGTAGAGGTGCTTGTAGATCGGTTTGCGGCCTGTGGTGGTGGTCGCCACGGTTCCTCCTTGAACTTCGCGTTGGGGAGAGGGTGGGCCGCGCCACACGGGGCGACAAGCCGCCGCGGGGAAACTTCAGACAGCCCTGACGTAACAGCTAGGCTTCGCCGGTGTCGCTCAGCCGTCGCACGCTTCTGCTAGGGGCCGGTCTGGCTCTCGCGGGGTGCACCTCGCGCAGGGTCGACGCGCCCGCTGAGCTGGTGCTCGCGACCGGTCCCGAGGGCGCGGTCTTCCGCGAGGTCGGCGGCGCGCTGGCCGCCGCCGTGGCCGAGCAGCTGCCCGGCACGAAGGTCACCGCGATCCCGACGGCGGCCTCGGTGGAGAACCTCGCGCTGCTGCGCTCCGGTGACGCGCAGCTCGCGCTGTCCTCTTTGGACCCCATCGACGACCCGCAGAACTTCCGCGCGGTCGGCCGCCTCTACGACAGCTTCATGCAGATCGCCGTGCCGATCGCCTCGCCGATCCGCGGCTTCGCCGACCTCGCCGGCAAGCGGATCTCGCTGGGCCCCAGGGGTTCCGGCACCGAGTTCACCGCCCAGCGGATGCTCAGGACGTTCGGCGTGTCCGCAGTGGACGAACGCATGGCGCACTCGGAGGCCTCCCGCCGCGTCGCCGACGGGTCGCTCGACGCGATGCTGGCGCTGACCGGCATCCCGACGCCCGCGATCACCGACCTGCACGGCCGGATCCGGCTGGTCGACATCACCGCGGAGGCCGTCCGGCTCGCGGACACCTACCAGGGCCCGTACATCCCGGCGACGATCCCCGCGACCACCTACGACGGCGTGGCGTCCAACCACACGTTCGCCGTGCCGAACCTGCTGCTGGCACGCGAGTCGCTGAGCGCGGACGTGGTCGAGGTCGTGACCCGCACGGTGTTCACCGAGACGGCGCGGATCGTGGAGGGGCACCCGGAGGCGTCGCGGATCAACGTCCGCACCGGCATCGCGACCGGTCTCGTGCCGCTGCACGACGGCGCTATGCGCTGGTTCCGTTCCGCGAAGCGCTGAGGGCGACCCGCACGTCGAGGCCCGGGCCCGCGTCGTGCAGGGTGAGCGTGCCGCCCGCCGACTCGATGAGCTCGGCGCAGATCGCGAGCCCCATGCCGGTGCCCGCGACGTTCTGGTGCTTGGTCGCGCGCCAGAACCGCTGCAGCGCGAGCTCCCGCTCCTCGTCGCTCAGCCCGTCGCCGTTGTCGACGACGTGCAGCTCACCGGCCTTGCCGGTGACGCGGACCTCGGTGGCGCCGGACAGCCTGATGGCGTTGCTGACGAGCTCGTCGAGCACGCTGCCCAGGCCGCCGGGCGGTTCCTGCATGGTGAGCCCGGCCGGCAGGTCGATGGTGAGCTCGACGTCGGCCTGGCTCGCGAGCGCCTGCCACGCGGGCCGGTGGGTCGCGAGGAGCTGGTCGATCTCGACGGGCTCCGCCTGCCGGGCGCTGTCGAGGCGGGTGGCCGCGAGCAGCGTGTCGAGCACGCGCCCCATCTCCTCGGCCTCCTCGACGGCGATCTGGTGCGCCTCCCTGGCGTGCTCGCCCTCGACGTGCGGCTCCAGGTTGTCGACGGCGAGCCGCAGGCTGGCGAGCGGGTTGCGCAGCTGGTGCGACGCGTCGGCGACGAACGCCCGCTGCCTGTTCAGGGCCCTGCCGACGACGTCGACCATGGTGTTGAAGCTGCGGGCGAGCCTGCGCAGCTCCGGCGGCCCGCCCACCTCGTCCGCCCGCACGTCGAGGTTGCCCTGCGCGACGGCGGCGGTGGCCTCGTCGAGCTTGCTGACCGGCCGCAGCACCCACCGCGACATCGGCCAGGCGGCGGCCACGACGGCCAGCATCGGCGCGAGCCCGGCCAGCGCCATGAGCCCCCACTGCCGCAGCACCTCGGTCCGCAGCCCGCGGGTCTGCGAGATCGTGACGACCGCGGCCACCACCTCGCTGTCGCGGCCGACCGGTTCGACGACGACCATCGGCCCGGTCCGCCACGGCCAGCCCGTGTAGTCGGGCTCCGGCCGGATGCCGCCGTTCAGCGCGGTGTCGAGGGCCGTGGTGACCTCGGGGTCGTTCGTGGGGTCGAAGCCCAGCCGGGAGGCGAGCAGGATCCGCTTGTCCGCGCTGACCAACGCCACCGGCACGGCGTACAGGGCGTCGTAGCGCCGGAGCTCCTGGCTCAGCGCCTCCAGCCGGTCCGACTGCAGCGCGCTCTCGGCGAGCGAGGCGAACCTGCTGGCGTCGCCGAGGCGGTCGAGGTAGGTGGTCTGCGTCTCCCGCTGCACCACCGCGGACGCCAAGGGGATGCCGAGCGCCGCGACCAGGGCGACGAGCAGCGGAACGGTGATGGCGAGCAGTCGGCGGAGCATCGGTTCAGATTGTTCCGCACCCGCTGGTGGATGTCTCTCGGAGCCTCGTCACGTGGCGAGGCGGTAGCCGACACCCCTGACGGTCTCGATCCGGACGTGCCCGCCGAGCTTGCCGCGCAACGCCGCGATGTGCGTGTCCAGCGTCCGCGACGGCGCCTCCCAGTGCGCCTGCCACACCTGGTCGACGATGAAGTCGCGGCTCACCACCTCGCCCTTGCGGGTGGCGAGCAGCGCGAGCAGGTCGAACTCCTTGCGGGTGAGCGACAGCGGCTCCCCCGCCAGCGTGACCGCCCGCGTCGACGTGATGATCTGCAACGGGCCGACCTCGACGGGCGCCTCGCTCTCGGGCCCGGCGCGGTGCGCGCGCGTCCTGCGCAGGACGGCCTCGATGCGCGCGAGCAGCTCGGACGTGCCGAACGGCTTCACGACGTAGTCGTCGGCACCGGCCCGCAGCCCGAGCACGCGCTCGCGTTCCTCACCGCGCGCGGTCACCGTGATGACGGCCGTGCCCGGACGGTGCCGCAGCTCGCGCAGCACGTCCAGGCCGTCGCCGTCGGGCAGCCCGAGGTCGAGCAGCACCACGTCGGCGGGCGCGGCACGCAGCGCGTCGGCGGCCGTGGCCACCCGGTGCACCTCGTAGCCCGCGTGCCGCAACGCGGTCAGCAGGCCCCTGGCCACCCGGTCGTCATCCTCGACGACGAGCACGCGCACGGCTTCACTCCGGTTTGACGGACTCCGGGGAGTCCTTCTTGTCCTTCACGCCGATGTCGTCCAGGCCGGTCTCGTCCACCGCGTCGTTCCTCTCGGTCGCGGGTGCCTCCGCGACGGGCGCGCCGTCCGCAGTCGTGTCCGCAGGCGTGTCCGCGGGCCCGTGCGCGGCCCGGTACGCCACGACGTCCTCACGTCCGCCCCGCGACCGCGCGAGGACGAAGTAGACCAGCGCCCCGAGGAACACCAGCCCGGACACGAACACGTTGACGCGCGTGCCGAAGATCAGCGTCGCCTCGTCGGTGCGCATGAGCTCGATCCAGAACCGCCCGGCCGTGTAGCCCGCGACGTAGAGCGCGAACACCCGCCCGTGGCCCAGCCGGAACTTCCGGTCCGCCCACACGATCAGCAGGGCGACACCGAGGTTCCACAGCAGCTCGTAGAGGAACGTCGGGTGCACGACCTGGATCGGCGTGTGGTCGACGGCGACGCCGGCCAGCGCGTCCTCACGGCCCTCCGGCGTGACGCGGCGGTAGATCTCGAGCCCCCACGGCAACGTCGTGTCGCCGCCGTAGAGCTCCTGGTTGAAGTAGTTGCCGAGCCGCCCGACGGCCTGCGCCACGACGATGCCGGGCGCCAGCGCGTCCGCCATCGCGGGCAGCGGGATGCCCTTGCGCCGGCACCCGATCCACGCGCCCACCGCACCGAGGGCGATGGCGCCCCAGATGCCGAGGCCACCGTTCCAGATCTCCAGCGCCGCGAGCGGGTTCTTGCCCGGCCCGAAGTACTTCTGGTTGTCGGTGATGACGTGGTAGAGCCGCCCGCCGACCAGGCCGAACGGCACCGCCCACACGGCGATGTCGGTCACCTCGCCCTTGATGCCACCGCGTTCGACCCAACGGCGCTCACCCCACCAGATGGCGACGATGATGCCGGCGATGATGCACAGCGCGTAGGCCCTGATGGGGAGCGGACCGAGGTACCAAACGCCACGGTCTGGGCTCGGGATCGTGGCCAGGACGGCGTTCAACCCGTTCAACACGTCGCCCACCGTACCGGTGGCCTCGTGAGGGTCTCGTTCGGACGCTCGATCGTTACCGGCCCGAACCCGGCCGGTGCCTCCGGTGCCGCCCCGCGCCGAGGTCTCGCCGGCTGGCCCGCCCGGCGTTCCGAGGCGCGCTGACCGGCGAGCATCACCGCTGCCGATGGCTCAGCCGAACACCAGCCGCCTGAGCCCCTCCATCAGCTGCACCGGCCCACGCCGAACTCCGACAACCGGCCCGCTCAACGCCTCAAGTCACGCCGACTGGCACCACCGCCTACCGGCTCGACCGCCTGCAATCCGCGCGCCCGCGGCCCGACGCCGGACCTCACCTCCCGATCCCCGTCCATCTCTCCCGGCTCGCACCACCCAGCCGCCCCACCGCGCTCCGGCGCGCCGGCCGGCCCCTCGGCCTACCCGCAAAAGTTGATCCGGACAGCGTCACCTCCTCGGGTCGTTCGTGATCGCTTTGCCGACATACTCGGACCCGCCCTGTGGCGGACGCGCGAAAGGTCGGACATGACGGTCCTGGTGGTCGGCGGCGGTATCGGTGGCCTGGCGGTGGCGCTCGGGCTCGCGCGGGCCGGCCAGCGCGTGACCGTGCTCGAGGCCGCGCCGGTGTTCGCGGAGATCGGCGCCGGGATCCAGGTGGGGCCCAACGGTTTTCGCATGCTCGACTCCCTCGGTGTCGGGGCGGTGGTGCGCTCGCGCGCCGTGCACGTCGACGAGTGGCGGCTGCGGTGCGGGGTGTCCGGGAAGCTGATCGCCGGCATGCCGATCGACGCGCGCTTCCACGAGCGGTTCGGCACGTACGCCGTGGTGCACCGCAACGACCTGCTCGCGCCGTTGCTCGACGCGTGCAGCGACCACGCGCTCGTCGACCTCCGGCCCGACAGCGGCGTGCAGGCCTACACGCAGGACTCCGGCGGGGTCACCGTGGCGTTGCGGTCCGGCGACCTAGTGCACGGCGAGGCGCTGGTCGGTGCGGACGGGCTGCGGTCCGCGGTGCGGCGACAGCTCGTCGGCGACGGCGAGCCACCCGTGTCCGGGCACACCGCGTTCCGCGCCGTCATCCCCGCTCAGAACGTGCCCCGGTCGTTGAAGGAGAACGTCGTCACGCTGTGGGCAGGACCTCGCTTTCACGTCGTCTGGTACGTCATCGCCGGTGGCCGGTTCGTGAACCTCGTCGCCACGACGGACAACGGCGCCACCGAACCCGTGGCCGGCAAGCCCGTCGAGCACGCCGAGGTGGTGCGGCACTTCACGCCGTTGTGCGACGACGCGACGCGGATCATGCAGCTCGCCGAGGAGTGGCGGGCGTGGGCGCTGTGCGACCGCGAACCCGTCACGAACTGGCAGGACGCCCGCGTCGTGCTGCTGGGCGACGCCGCCCACCCCGTGCTGCAGTACGCCGCCCAGGGCGCCTGTCAGGCGTTGGAGGACGCCGTGTGCCTGGCGTCGAAGTTCAACCCACGTGACGTGGTCGGCTCGTTCGCGCAGTACGCGTCTCTCCGTCAGCCGCGCACCGCGCGCGTCCACCACGCCTCGCGGTTCATGGGCCGGGAGATCTTCCACGTCACCGGCGAGGCCGCCCAGGCCCGTGACGCGATGTTCGCGTCGTGGACCGTCGCCGACCTGCACGGGCAGCTGGACTGGCTCTACCGCTAGAACTTGATGGTGACGGGGAACGGCCGCTCGGTCTTCAGGACGCCGTCCTCGCTCGTCGCGATCTCGACGTACTCGTCGCCTCGGAGCTCCAGCAGCGTGGCCTCGACGACGCGTGGCTCAGGGTCGACCATCAGGTAGTACTGGATGCCCGCCCTGGCGTACAGCCCTCGCTTCAGCCCCTGGTCGTTCAAACGCGTGCTGGGTGAGAACACCTCACCGACGAGCACGACGTCGGAGACGGGGAACATGACGCCGGCTTCTCTCGGCATCACGACTGTGAAGTCCGGGATCACCAACCGGCCGCTGGACAGCAGCACGTTGAGCTCGATCGTCGTCTGGAGGTGGTCCGGGCAGGCGGCACGAAGAGCCGCTGCCGCATCGAACACCAGGTTTTGGTGCCGATAGGACCCGAGCGGGCTCACGAGGAGCATCCCGTCGACGAGTTCGATGCGCTGGCTGTTGTCCTCCGGCAGCGACAGGACGTCGTCGAGCGACCAGGGGCCCACGTGCCTCGGCAACAGGTAGTCGGCTGGTGCCGCTTCTGCTGGAGCCGCCACAGGGCATCACCTCCGAAAACCGCCCGGCGAGTACCAGTGTGGCACGCCGGACGAAGAGCTGGGTTGTACATGAAGCCACGATTGCAGGTCAGGGAGGTCCCCAATGGGGGTTCGGGCTCCCACGAGCACAGATTCACTCGATCAGGTGTTCGAATCCATGTCATGCTCTTGGAGCAACACCACCACGCAGAGAGGAGCACGACAAAGCCGCCCGACCCGAAGGCCGAGCGGCTCGTGGGGAACGACCGTCACACGGTCGCGGCAGCCGAGCGCACTCCCTTGGCGAGGTCCGCGGCCAGTGCGCGAACGGCATCGTCGCCGTCGGCCACGGCGGACACGAACGCCGACCCGACGATCACGCCGTCCGCGAACCCGGCGATCTCCGCGGCCTGCGCACCGGAGCGCACGCCCAGGCCGACGCCGATCGGCAACGAGGTGTGCTCGCGCACCCGTGCGACGAGCTCGGGGGCGGCGGACGACACCACGTCACGGGCACCGGTCACGCCCATGACGGCGGTGGCGTACAGGAAGCCGGAGGACGACCGCGCGGTCATCGCGATGCGTTCCTCGGTGGACGACGGCGCCACCAGGAAGGTCCGGTCGAGGCCGTGCGCCTCGGACGCGGCCAGCCAGTCGCCCGCCTCGTCCGGCACGAGGTCGGGCGTGATCAACCCGAGCCCGCCGGCCGCGGCGAGGTCGCGTGCGAACGCGTCCACGCCGTAGCGCAGCACGGGGTTCCAGTACGTCATCACGACCGCGCGACCACCGGCGTCGGCCACGGAGGCCACCACGTCGAACAGGTCGCGCACCCGGAAACCGGCGGACAGCGCCTGCTCGGCGGCGGCCTGGATCGTCGGGCCGTCCATCACGGGGTCGGAGAACGGCAGGCCGACCTCGACCAGGTCACAACCCGCGTCGATCATCGAACGGAGGTGGTCCTTGGACCCTGCGACCGTCGGGAAGCCCGCCGGCAGGTAGCCGATCAGCGCGGCACGCGACTCGGCGCGCGCACCCGAAAACACCTCGGACAACGACATCAGGCCTGTCCCCCGTCAGCGAGGCCGAAGTACTTCACGGCCGTGTCCATGTCCTTGTCGCCGCGGCCGGAGAGGTTCACGACCAGCAACCCGTCCGGGCCCAGCGACGGGCCGAGCTTGAGCGCGCCCGCGAGGGCGTGCGAGGACTCGATCGCCGGGATGATGCCCTCGGCGCGGGAGAGCAGCGCGAACGCCTCCATGGCCTCGGCGTCGGTGACCGGGAAGTACTCGGCGCGGCCGATGTCCTTGAGGTGCGAGTGCTCGGGTCCCACGCCGGGGTAGTCGAGACCGGCGGAGATCGAGTGCGCTTCGGTGATCTGGCCGTCCTCGTCCTGCATGACGTACGACATCGCGCCGTGCAGCGAGCCGGGCGTGCCCGCGGTCAGCGTGGCGCCGTGGCTGCCGCTGTCGACGCCGGACCCGCCGGGTTCGACGCCGACGAGGCGGACCTCGGGGTCGTCGATGAAGCCGTGGAAGATGCCGATGGCGTTCGAGCCGCCGCCGACGCAGGCGATGACGGCGTCGGGGAGGCGGCCGGCCTTCTCGAGGATCTGCTCGCGCGCCTCGATGCCGATCACGCGGTGGAAGTCGCGCACGAGCAGCGGGAACGGGTGCGGGCCCGCGGCGGTGCCGAGCAGGTAGTGCGTCTCGTCGACGTTGGTGACCCAGTCGCGCAGCGCCTCGTTGATGGCGTCCTTCAGCGTGCGCGAGCCGGACTTCACCGGGATGACCTCGGCGCCGAGCAGGCGCATGCGGGCGACGTTGAGCGCCTGCCGCTCGGTGTCGACCTCGCCCATGTAGACGACGCAGTCGAGGCCGAGCAGCGCGCACGCGGTGGCGGTCGCGACGCCGTGCTGCCCCGCGCCGGTCTCGGCGATCACGCGCTTCTTGCCCATGCGCTTGGTCAGCAGCGCCTGGCCCAGCACGTTGTTGATCTTGTGCGAACCGGTGTGGTTCAGGTCCTCGCGCTTGAGGAACACCCGTGCGCCGGCGTGCTCGGCGAACTTCGGGGCCTCGGTCAGCAGCGACGGGCGGCCCGCGAAGTCCTTCAGCAGCCGCTGGAACTCGTTCACGAACTCCGGGTCGAGGCGCGCCTTGTCGTACTCGGCCGCCAGTTCGTCCACCGCGGCGATGAGGGCCTCCGGCACGAACCGGCCACCCCACGGGCCGAAGTGGCCACGCGCGTCGGGATCGTGCGGCGTGGGTGTGAACTGGCCCATCGGGCAACTCCTCCAGCGCCGTTATCGGCGGCGCTTCATCGACTGGGCCGCGGGCACGCGGGGTGCGAACCGGCGGTCACGAGCTTGTTCACGGCGGCCTTGGGGTCGCCGCTGGTCACGAGGCTTTCACCCACGAGCACCGCGTCGGCGCCCGCACCGGCGTAGGACATCAGGTCGCCGGGTCCGGTCACGCCCGACTCGGCGACCTTGATCGTCTCGAAGGGTAGCCCCGGAGCGATGCGGCCGAACACGTCTTTGTCGACCTCCAACGTGTGGAGGTTGCGCGCGTTCACCCCGATGACCGACGAACCCGCCTCCAGGGCGCGGTCGGCCTCCTCGGCCGTGTGCACCTCGACCAGTGCCGTCATGCCGAGCGACTCCACCCGGTCGAGCAGCGACACCAGCGCGTTCTGCTCGAGCGCGGCCACGATCAGCAGCACCAGGTCGGCGCCGTGCATGCGCGCCTCGTGCACCTGGTACGGCGACACGATGAAGTCCTTGCGCAGCAGCGGGATCTTCACCGCTCTCCGCACGGCGTCGAAGTCCGCCAGCGACCCGCCGAAGCGGCGCTGCTCGGTCAGCACGCTGATCACCGACGCGCCACCGGCCTCGTAGGAGGCCGCGAGCTCGGCCGGCTCCGGGATCTCCGCCAGCGCGCCCTTGGAGGGGCTGCGGCGCTTGACCTCGGCGATGACACCCACGTTGGGCCCGCGCAGCACCGACATCACATCGAGCGGAGGGGCGGTTCTGGCCGCGCGCTCCTTGACGACGTCGAAGGACAACTGAGCCTCACGAGCGGCGAGATCCTCACGCACACCTTCGAGGATCGACTCGAGAACCGTCACAGTCTTGCTCCCCTTCCCGCTACGGGGATGCTAACCCCGGCGGAGTAACGCCTCAGCCACCGGGGGTTGGCTGTCCACGCAGCTGACCAAGGTCCTGCACGTGTCACATGCGTGAATGCTGATGGATGATCTTCACTCGTTCGAGGACGGACTGCCGCGCGACGTATCGTCGGTGGGATCGTCGCCGCGCTCCAGAGCGCGCCACATGTCGGTCTCGGGATCGTGCGCGCGGGCCTTCTGCCCGCCCATGCCGATCTTCGGCATGCGGCCTCCCAGCGCCACCAGGAGCGCGCCGGAGACCACCACCAGCGCGCCGCCGGCGATCGCGAGCCAGTGGCCGGCGAACGCGGCCACGACCCCCACGACGACCAGCAGCGCGCCGAGCACCCGCCGGGCCACCCCGCTCAGCGCGACGGCCGCCGCGACGGACGCGAGGCTCAGCAGCGCGACCGGCACCGAGTCCGCGCCCCAAAAGGCACCCGCCGCGCCCACCAGCAGGAGCGCGGCGATCCACAGTGGACGGCTACCGTTCAACGGCAGGGGCCATCGTCTGCGCGGTGGCGATCGCGGCCAGCACCGCGCCCGCCTTGTTCAGGCACTCGTTGTCCTCGGCCAGCGGGTCCGAGTCCGCCACGATGCCGCCGCCCGCCTGCACGTACGCCACGCCGTCGCGCACGAGAGCCGTGCGGATGGCGATGGCGGTGTCGGCGTCGCCGGCGAAGTCGAAGTAGCCCACGACGCCGCCGTAGAGCCCGCGGCGGGTCGGTTCGAGCTCCTCGATGAGCTCCATCGCGCGCGGCTTGGGCGCGCCGGACAGCGTGCCGGCGGGGAAGCACGCGGCGACGGCGTCGTAGGCCGTCTTGCCCTCGGCCAGCTCACCGGTCACGGTCGACACGATGTGCATGACGTGGCTGTACCGCTCGACCTTGAAGAAGTCGACGACGTGCACGGAGCCCGGCTTGCAGACGCGGCCCAGGTCGTTGCGGCCGAGGTCGACGAGCATGAGGTGCTCGGCGCGTTCCTTGTGGTCGGCCAGCAGGTCCTTCTCGAGCAGCGCGTCCTCTTCCGGGTCCTCGGCGCGCCACCGGGTGCCCGCGATGGGGTGCGTCGTCGCCTTGCCGTCGCGCACGGTGACCAGCGACTCCGGGCTGGACCCGACGATGTCGAACCCGTCGAGGCGCAGCAGGTACATGTACGGGCTGGGGTTCGTGGCGCGCAGGACGCGGTAGATGTCGAGCGCGTCGGCGTCCGTGTCGATCTCGAACCGCTGCGACACGACGACCTGGAACGCCTCGCCCGCGCGGATGGCCTCCTTGGCCTTCTCGACGGCGGCGAAGTGCTCCTCCTGCGAGCGGCGGCGGCGGAACTGCGGCTTCGGCCGCGAGAACACCGCCGCGGTCGGCGGTGCGGACGTGTGCAGCGCCGTCGTCATCTCGTCGAGGCGGCGCACCGCGTCGTCGTAGGCGGCGTCGACCCGCTCGGCCGAGTCGTCCCAGTTGATCGCGTTCGCGATGAGCGTGACGGTGCCCTCGTGGTGGTCGAGCGCGGCCAGGTCGGTCGCGAGCAGCATGACCATCTCGGGCAGCAACAGGTCGTCCTCGGCGATGACCGGCAGCCGTTCCAGGCGCCTGACGGCGTCGTAGCCGATGTAGCCGACCATCCCGCCGGTGAGGGGCGGGAGCCCCGGCAACGGGTCCGTGCGCAGCACCTCGATGGTCTCGCGCAGCGCCTGCATCGGGTCGCCGCCGTCGGGCAGGCCGACCGGCCGCGTGCCCGTCCAGAACGCCTCGCCGCCGGTCGCCGTGAGCGCCGCGGACGACCGCACGCCGATGAACGACCACCGAGACCACGAACGGCCGTTCTCCGCCGACTCGAAGAGGAACGTGCCGGGCTGGTCGGCCCCGAGCTTGCGGTACAGGCCGACCGGCGTCTCGGCATCCGCGAGCAGCTTGCGGACCACCGGGATCACCCTGCGGTTGACCGCGAGCTCGCGGAACTCCTCACGCGTGGGGCTCACGGCCCCCAGACCAGCGGCGGCCACGGCCCCGATGACGCTCACCATGACGATGATTGTTGCATAAATTCAACAACTGTTGAAATATGGGCCGTGTGGAGCAAGTGAACCAGAAACGCCGAGGCCGCCGCGCCGCGGGCGAGGACACGAGGGCGGCACTGGTCGCCGCGGCCCGCGAGGTGTTCGTCGAGAAGGGCTACGACGGCGCGACCGTCCGCGCGATCGCCGCCAGGGCGGGCGTCGACGCGGCCATGGTCAACCACTGGTTCGACGGCAAGGAAGGCCTGTTCGCCCAGTCCGTGCTGCAGCTCCCGTTCGACCCGTCGGAGATCCTCAAGCGCCTGCTCGACGGCCCCGCGGACGAGGCGGGCGAGCGGATCGTCCGCACGTTCGTCACGGTCTGGGACGCGACCGGCGGCGGCACGTTCGCCGCGCTGATCCGCAGCGTGACCAGCCAGCCCGAGGTCGCGAACGCGCTGAAGTCGTTCTTCGTCAACGCGATCTTCAAGAACGTGCTGGCGGAGTTCGGCGCGCAGCAGCGCGAGCTGCGGGCCTCCCTGTGCGCGACGCAGATGGTCGGGCTGGGCATCGTCCGGTACGTCGTCCGCTTCGAGCCGCTGGCGTCGGTCGACGTCGACACCGTGGTCAGGACGATCGGCCCGAACCTGCAGCGCTACCTCACCGGCGACCTGGACTAGCCGGCGTCGGCGAGCAGCACCGCGGCGTCGAAGCACGTGCGGTCACCGGTGTGGCAGGCGGCGCCGACCTGGTCGACGACCAGCAGCAGCGTGTCGCCGTCGCAGTCCAGCCTGACCTCGTGCACGTACTGGGTGTGGCCGGAGGTCTCGCCCTTCACCCACAGCTGCTGGCGGCTGCGCGAGTAGTAGGTCGCGCGGCGGGTGGTGAGGGTGCGGTGCAGCGCCTCGTCGTCCATCCACGCCACCATCAGCACCTCGCCGGTGCCGCGCTGCTGCGCGACCGCGCAGACCAGGCCGTCCGGGGTGCGCTTGAGACGCTGGGACACGGCGGGATCGAGCGGGCTGCTCACCGGGGACCTCCGAGGTGTTCACGAGCGGGTCCGGTGTTGAGCAGGACCACTCCGTAGATGTGCACAGCGGACAGCACGCCGGACGCGACGCGGGCCCACGCCGGTCCGTCGGCCAGCACGATCACGAGGTGCAGCAGGGCGACGAGGACGAACACGATCATCGCCGGGTAGTGCACCAAGCGCAGCCGCAACAGCAACGCCGCCGCGACCGGCAGCTCCAGCACCGCGACGAACGACGGCAGCTTCAACACGTCCGGATCGCCCGTCGAGCGCCACAGCACCAGCCCGACGACGAAGAACACCAGCGCCCCGCCGAACGCGACCGCCGAGGCCACCCGCACCTCGACGGGTTTCACCGCACCACGACGCCCGCCTGGCGCAGGCCGTCCTTGACCTCGCCGATGCGCAGCTGCCCGAAGTGGAAGACGCTCGCGGCCAGCACGGCGTCCGCGCCCGCGGCGACCGCCGGGGCGAAGTGGCCGACCGCGCCCGCGCCGCCGCTCGCGATGAGCGGGACGTCGACCTCGCGCCGGACCAGCTCGATCAGCTCGATGTCGAAGCCCGCCTTGGTGCCGTCGGCGTCCATGGAGTTCAGCAGGATCTCACCGACGCCCAGCTCCTGCCCCCTGGCGGACCACTCGACGGCGTCGATGCCGGTGCCGGTGCGACCGCCGTGCGTGGTGACCTCGAACCCGGTGCCGCCCGGCACGCGCCGCGCGTCGACCGACAGCACGATGCACTGCGCGCCGTACCGCTCGGAGCACTCCTTGAGCAGCTCGGGGCGGGCGATGGCGGCGGTGTTGAGGCTGACCTTGTCCGCGCCGGCGCGGAGCAGCTTGTCCACGTCCTCGGGGCTGCGGACGCCGCCGCCGACCGTGAGGGGGATGAAGACCTGCTCGGCCGTGCGCCGGACCACGTCGTACGTCGTCTCGCGGTCGCCGCTGCTGGCCGTCACGTCGAGGAACGTCAGCTCGTCCGCGCCCTCCGCGTCGTAGGCCCTGGCGAGCTCGACCGGGTCGCCCGCGTCGACGAGGTTGGTGAAGTTGACGCCCTTCACCACCCGGCCCCGGTCGACGTCGAGACAGGGGATGACACGGACCGCGACCGACATGCGGGAAAGCCTACAAGGGCCCTGTGCGGACTACGCTGCGGCGCCATGATCACCGAACTGGGCCGTGGCGACTACCTGCTGCTGACGACGTTCCGCAAGGACGGCACCCCGGTGCCCACACCGGTCTGGGTCGCGCCCGGCCCGGCCGACGGCGTGATCTACGCCTGGAGTGCCAAGGACACCGGCAAGGTCAAGCGGATCCGCCGCAGCGGCGACGTGGAGATCGGGCCGTGCGACTTCCGCGGCAACCCCAAGGGCCCGTCGATCAAGGCCCGCGCTCGGCTGCTCGACGACGCCGCGAGCGACGACGTCCGCTCCCGGATCGCCAAGAAGTACGGCTTCATGGGCTGGTTGACGACGACCGGCAGCAGGCTCCGCCGCGGGCGGACCGGGACGATCGGCATCGAGAGCACGTCGGCTGCGTGACCGGTCAACAGTGATCCGTTGAGTCAATGTTGACGAGCTCTGTCCACATTGACTCAACGTTGACGCGGTCCGATCAACATGGACAGCACCGGATCAACGTCGACGCGTTCAGTCAATGTGCACGCGACCGATCAATGCGGACAGGCCGTCGAATCAACCTGCACTTGACGGGTCGATGCACGCGCCGCGCAGCGTCAACCCCACCTCGACGTCATCTCGCGTCAGCTCGAAGCCATCCACCACGGATGACAACGTTGTCATCCGTGCATGTCGACGGGACTGGTCAATGTTGACGGCGGACATCAACGTTGATTGGCGCTCGTCAACGTTGACTCAACATGGACGGATCGTGTCCATGTTGAGTTGATTCGGCGCGTCAACGTCAGGTTGACCGGATCCAGCCCGTCAACCTAGAGTTGACGCGTGATCCAGTTGACCGACCTCATCGTCACCGTCGCCCAGGAGGCCGACGACTCTCTCGCGCGCCTGGCGAAGGCCGTCGAGATGAGCGGCCAGCTGAACGAGCTCGGCGACCACCTGGTCGGCCACTTCGTCGACGAGGCGCGGCGCGGCGGGGCGAGCTGGGCCGAGATCGGTGTGAGCCTGGGCGTCACCAAGCAGGCGGCGCAGAAGCGGTTCGTGCCGAAGGAGTCACCCGAGCTCAGCAAGCCGTCGATGGACCGCTACACGCAGCGGTCGCGCCGGGTCATCGCGCTGGCCCGCCACCACGCGCGGTTCAGCGAGCGGATCGGTACCGAGCACCTGCTGCTGGGGTTGCTGGACGAGTCCGGCGGGCTCGCGGCCAAGACGATCGCGAAGCTCGAGTCGGGTGACGGCAGCACGCGCATCGCCGTGCTGAACCGCCTGGACAACGAGGCGAAGCAGCGGCCGGAGAAGCAGCCTTACACAGCGCACTGCAAGAAGGCCCTGGAGCTGACCGTGCGCGAGGCGCTGCGGATGGGCCACATGTTCATCGGCACCGAGCACATCCTGCTCGGCGTGCTGCTCGCGGTGGACGGGACCGCGGCCGACGTGCTGCACAACACCGGTGTCACGCACGCCGCCGCGGCCGCTCACATCGAGCAGGTCGTCAACGCACCGCAGCAAGCGCTTCCGGGAGCGTGAACGCGCCGGCGTACAGGGCCTTGCCGATGATCGAGCCCTCGACGCCGTCGCGCGACAGCTTCGCCAGCGCGACCAGGTCGTCCACAGTGGACACGCCGCCGGAGGCGATCACCGGGGCGTCGGTGCGGGCGCAGACCTCGCTCAGCAGGTCCAGGTTGGGGCCGGTCAGGGTGCCGTCCTTCGACACGTCGGTCACGACGTAGCGCGCGCAGCCGTCGCGGTCGAGGCGGTCGAGGACCTCCCAGAGGTCGCCGCCGTCGGACGTCCAGCCGCGGCCCTTGACGCGGTGGCCCTGCTCGGTGATGCGGACGTCGAGGCCGACGGCGATCTTCTCGCCGTGGGCGGCGATCGCCTTCGCGCACCACTGCGGGTCTTCGAGGGCGGCCGTGCCGAGGTTGACGCGGGCGCACCCGGTCGCGAGGGCGGCCTCCAGCGAGGCGTCGTCGCGGATGCCGCCGGACAGCTCCACCTTCACGTCCAGCTCGCCGACGACGCGGGCGACGAGCTCGCGGTTCGAGCCGCGTCCGAACGCCGCGTCGAGGTCGACGAGATGGATCCACTCCGCTCCGTCGCGCTGCCACTGCAGGGCCGCGTCGAGCGGCTCGCCGTAGTTCGTCTCGGTACCGGCTTCGCCCTGCACGAGGCGAACGGCACGACCGTCGGCCACGTCAACAGCGGGGAGGAGTGTGAACGTCACCAGCGAAGCCTAGCGTCTCGCCGGACGGGAGCGGCCACGTGCTCCCGGCGCCGGCAGGGTTCCAGGCTCCGCCCGCGCCGGTGTGCCGCGCTCATCGCCGCAGGTCCTGGCCGGGGCAGCGTCCTCAGTGGACACCCGGAGGGGCGACCGCCGGTGGCGGCGGGCTCACGACAGGCTGGTCAGCCAGTTCTTCAGCAGGTGCGCTCCGGCGTCGCCGGACTTCTCCGGGTGGAACTGGGTCGCCCACAGGGGGCCGTTCTCGACGGCGGCCACGAACTCGTCGCCCGCGTGGTCGGCCCACGTCACCAGCGGCGGCCTGATGTGGTCGGCGGCCTCCAGCTCCCACTTGCGCACGCCGTAGGAGTGCACGAAGTAGAACCGGGTGTCCTCGTCGAGGCCCTCGAACAGTGCGGAGCCCTCGGGAGCGCGGACCGTGTTCCAGCCCATGTGCGGGACGATGGGTGCTTCGAGGCGCTCGACGGTGCCGGGCCACTCGCCGCAGCCCTCCGTCAGCACCCCGTGCTCGATGCCGCGCTCGAAGAGGATCTGCATGCCCACGCAGATGCCGAGCACCGGGCGGCCGCCGGCGAGGCGCTCGCCGATGATCCGGGCGCCCCGCACCGAGTTCAGGCCCTCCATGCACGCCGCGTAGGCGCCGACGCCGGGGACGACCAGGCCGTCGGCCTCGCGCGCCGCCTTCGGGTCGGAGGTCACCTCGACATGGGCGCCGACCCGCTGGAGCGCGCGCTCGGCCGAGCGCAGGTTGCCGGAGCCATAGTCAAGTACGACGACACGTGCCACGACCACCATTTTAATCGGTCGGAACCGCGCCCTGCGTCACCGGGATGACCGGCAGCACGGTGTTGATCGGTTTCGCGCGCACGAGCCGGCGGCGCAGCGAGACCATCAGGCCGGCCGTCAGCACCAGCAGCAGACCGGCGACGACGTAGTAGACGACCATGCCGACGCCGAGCAGCACCGTCACCAGCGCGGTCACCACGATCAGCGGGAAGATGAGGGCGAGCGGCCACTTCTGCGTGTGCGGCGGTTCGAGGGCGTCCAGCACGAAGTCCGCGCGGCCCTGCTCGGTGAGCTCGGCGACCTGCGCGACCTCGGGCAGTCCCGCGGCGCGGAAGAAGTCGGGGATGGCCCCGCCGGCGTTGTGGAAGTCGCGGATGCGTTCGAGCGGCGCCTTGCGGCTCGCCGCCGGGTGCAGCGCGGTGAGCTTGTCGATCGCGTCGGCCTGCCACTTCTCCTTCTCGCGCAGGTTGAGCAGACCCGCGGTCGCGCGGTCGAACAGCCTGCCCACCGGGCCGGACTGCTTCGCCTGCTTCGACAACCGCAGCACGGCCTCGCGAGAGCCCCACATCGACGCGCGGCCGAGCGAGGTGGTGAAGAGGTAGAGCAGGGCGGCGTCGTCGTTCCACACGGCGAGCGCGGCGCCGTCGCCGAGCTTGCGCACCCTGTTCGTCATGTACGCGGCCTCGTTGAGCTTGGTCGCCGGAGGAGGCAGCAGCACCGTGCCGGTCTGCACCGGGACGAGCGCCGCCGGGCCCACGTTGCCGCTGTGCATGGCCTTCTGCAGCTCGGCGGCGTTCAACGGGGTCCAGATCAGCATTCTCACGACCAACATCATTCCTGGTCGTCCGCGCAAGCCCGTGCAGACATGCCACGGTCTTCGCGTTCCGGAACGGACGGACGGCCGGAAAGCGGTGCGCGACGGGGCATCCGGCCCAGTCGCGCACCCCTTCCACCTCTACACGACGCGGGACGGCGCGCCGGTCCAGTCATCCCCCATGACTGCGAACATGTTTCTTCACCCCCTGAAGAAACTCCGCACAGCGCTCCCCAGCCCGACCACGTCTAGGTCGTGCGCGGCGTCGTGGTCCTCGGCCGTGCCGTAGTTGCGGAGCTCTGCGTGTCGTTTGACGCCTATACAACGCACACGGTGCGGGATCCGTTGCAGCGTTTCGGAGACGAGATGAGATGAAGTTCCCTCGAGGTACGGCTCCACCACCATGACGTCGGCGTGGTCGGTCTCGCGCACCGCCTTGACGAGTCCGTCCGAGTCGAACGGTCGGACCGTGGCCGCGTACAGGACCGTGACGTCGGCGTTCTCCGACTCGACGGCTTTGAGCACGCGGTCGAGCATCGGGCCGACGGCGAGCACGACACCGCGCTTTCCGTGGCGCAGCTCCGTGAAACCCGTGCCGACCGGGTGGGCCTGCGCGTTCTCGTGCAGCGAAAGCCTGACGTAGACGCGGTTGTCGTCCTTCAACGCCTGCCGCAGCAACGGCGTCACCTCGTCCGCGTGCCCCGGCACGTGCACGGTCCAGCCGGGGAGCGTGTCGAACAACGCGACATCCCCCGGCGACTGGTGCGTGCGTCCCCAGACCGGGTCGTCGTAGGACGCGCCGATGCTCACGAACACCGCGCCCACGTCCTGGTGGCCGATGTCGAGCTTGATCTGCTCGTAGGGCCGCTCCACGAGGAATGGCGCGTAGCTGTGCACGACCGGCCGCAGCCCCGCGAGCGCCAGCCCGCTCGCCACGCCCACCATGGTCTGCTCGCGGATCCCGACGTCGACGACGCGTTCGTTCTCCTGCGGGAACTCGTTGCTGGAGATCACCGCGGTGACCACGGCGATCCGCGGGTCGTGCCCGATCTCCTCGTTGACCGTCCGGACGAACGCCTGGCGCATCGTGGTCACCGGTCAGCTCCTCTCGATCTTGGCGACGACCGCGTGCGGGCGGTCGTGCGGCGTGGTCAGCGCGGTGAAGAGCGCGTCGTGGTCGCGGCCGTCGACCTCGGCGGTCTGCCAGCCCTCGACGGCGAAGCGCCGGGCGATGCCTCCCGGCCAGCCGTGCACCGCCGACTGATTGTCGATCACGATCGTGGTGAGGTTGGCGACGTTCAACCGGGCGGCCACGGCGATCGCCTCGTGGTTGCTGCCCTCGTCGAGCTCACCGTCGCCGACCAGCACGAACGTGCGCCCGGCGCTGCCGCCGATCCGCTGCCCGAGCGCCGTCCCCACCGCGATCGGCAGGCCGTGCCCGAGCGAGCCGCTGCTGATCTCCACGCCCCGGACGAGCACCCGGTCGGGGTGCTGGCCGAGCGGGCTGTCCCACGACGTCCAGTCGTCCAAAGTGGATTCCTCGATGAACCCCTTCTCGGCCAGGACCGCGTAGTAGGCCATCGGCCCGTGTCCCTTGGACAGCAGGAACCGGTCGCGGCCGGGGTCGTCGACGGTGGCGGGCGTGACGTTCAGGACGCGGTCGTACAGGACCCAGAGCACGTCGATCGTGGAGGCCGCGGCCCACTCGTGCTTCTCGTCCCCGGTCATCCTGGCGAAGAGCTCCGGTATCCGTTGCATGGCACCAACTGTTCAACCTCGACCATGCTGGAGGTCAAGCGGTTACCATGATCCGGTGAGCAAGTTGCCGGAAATGCTGACCATCGGCCAGGTCGCCGAGCGCAGCGGCGTCCCCCACACCGCGCTGCGCTTCTACGAGGACAGGGGCCTGATCGGCTCCGTCCGCACCGCGGGCAACCAGCGGCGCTACCAGCGCTCGGTGCTGCGCCGGCTGGCCTTCATCCGCACCGCGCAACGCGTGGGCCTGACCCTGGAGGACGTGCGCGACGCCCTCGCACAGCTCCCCGACAACCGCACCCCGACGAAGTCGGACTGGGAACGCCTCTCCCGCTCGTGGAAGACGGAGCTCGACGCGCGGATCGACGCGCTGTTCCGCCTGCGCGACCGGCTGACCGGCTGCATCGGCTGCGGGTGCCTGTCGCTGCGCAGCTGCTCGCTGCAGAACATCGACGACGAGCAGGCCTCACACGGTCCCGGCGCTCCCCAGCTCAAGCCCGCCCTCGAGGGCGGCACGCTCTAGGAACTCGCGGACGGCGCGCAGGTAGCCGTCGGGGTCGTCGACGTGCAGCATGTGGCCGGCCTCCTCGAGGACGACGGCGCGGGCGCGCGGGATCAACGCGAGCGTCGGCTCGACCAGGCTCACCGGGAACGTCATGTCCTGGCGCCCGTGCACCAGCAGCACGGGGATGCCGAGCTCCGCGATCCGCCGGGCGGCGTCGGCCGTCCGCGGCGACACCAGGTTCCCGGCGTGCAGCTGCCGCACCCAGTCGGCGCCGAACCGGACCTGCTCGAGCCGCGCGAGGTAGCCGGGCAGGGCTTCGGCGCGCCGGATGTTGGCCTGCGCCGCCGCGAACGCCTCGGCGCGCACGCACTCCTCGGGCGTGAGGTCGCCGCGCCGCCACGGATCTTCCTGACGCGCCAGGACCTCGTCGCGCTCCGCCCAGCCGGCGAAGGCGTCCGGCGGCACCGGCAGGACGCTGCTGCCCGACACGACCAGGCTGCGCACGCGTGCCGGGTGCGTGATCGCGAACCGCTGCGCCACCATGCCGCCGTACGAGTGGCCGAGCACGTCCGCGCGCTCGACGCCGAACGCGTCCAGCACCCGCACGAGGTCCTGCACCACGTCGTCGGGGTGGTACTCGGGCACGCGGCCCGAACGCCCGCATCCGCGCAGGTCGGGCATCAGCACCCGGTGGTCCAGGCGGTGCAGCGGGTCGCGGAGGTAGCTGTGGTCCCAGTCCGGGCCGCCGTGGACGGCCAGCAGGGTGCGGTCGCCGACGCCCTCCTGCCAGGCCACGAAGACCTCGGGAGTGCCGGGGACGATCCGTTCGCGCCACACGCCAGTCATCCAACCGCACCACCGGGGTTCGCTCGGCAAAAGCGCTGGACACGCTGTGGTTTGCTACTCGCCAAATGGAACGAGACAGAATGGTCCGCCTCTCCAAGCGGATGTCCAAGGCGTTGCGCCACCAGCCCGAACGCGTCGGCCTCACGCTCGACCCGGCCGGGTGGGTGCCGCTCGCCGACCTGCTGGCCGCGCTCGGCGTGTCCGCCGAGGACGTGCTCGAGGTCGTGGAGCACAACGACAAGAAGCGGTTCACCGTCGACGGTGACCGCATCCGGGCCAACCAGGGGCACAGCGTGCCGGTGGAGCTCGGGCTGCCCGCGGCCGAGCCGCCGGAGGTGCTGTTCCACGGCACGGTGGCGCAGCACCTCGACGACATCATGCGGGACGGGCTGCGGCCCATGTCGCGGCACGACGTGCACCTCTCCCCCGATCGCGAGACCGCTCGCCGGGTCGGGGCGCGGCACGGGCGGCCGGTGGTCCTCGTGGTCGACGCCCGGCGGATGCACGACGACGGGCACGAGTTCCGGCTCAGCGCCAACGGGGTGTGGCTCGCGCAGCACGTGCCCGCGGAGTACCTGACCAGCGCCTAGCCGCAGGTCAGGTCCTCGGGCGGGGTGGTGCCCGCGTAACGCAGCCACTCGTCGGGGGTCAGGGTCCTGGCGGACGTCGCGCAGGCGGTGCGGACCCACTTCTCGGCCGACAGGTCCCACGCGGTCAGGGGTGTGCCGGAGAGGGCCGTGACGAGGCGGTCCGGGCCGTCGAAGGCCGTGCCGATCCGGCTGGAACGGGCGCGCGGCGGCGCCAGCGGGACCTGGCCCAGGCGGTCGCCGGTGGTCAGGTCGGTGACGACCACGACGTGGTCCCGGCGCAGGTGGACGGCGAGGCTCGTGTCCGGTGCCGCGGCGATGCCCGCGAGGTGGGCGTCCTCGGTCGGGATCGTGCGGTGGGACGAGAGGTCGGGCTCCCAGACCTCGATGGTGCCTGCTCGCTGGACCAGCAGGTGGTCGTCGGTGAACGCGACCGCGTCGGCCCGGCCGTCCAGCGTGCGGCGGGTGCCGGTGGTCGTGTCGACCAGCTCCACCGCCGTCGGCGTCGCCACCGCGACCAGGTCGGTGCCGGTGCTGATCGCGGCCAGGGTGCCCGCCGGGGGCCAGCCCGCGTGGTCCAGGCGGCGGCCGAGGGTGATCGTGCGGTCCGCGGTGAAGTCCTCGCCGGAGAAGACCTGCACGTCGCCCTGCTCGTTCACCGTCACGAGCCGGCTGTCGTCCGGGGACGCGCGCAGCGCCAGCAGGTGCTCGGCCGCCACGTCGCCCTTCCAGCGCGAGAGGCGGCGCAGGACCGGTTCGGCCTGCCAGGTCTCGCCGATGCCCTCGGGCAGCGTCACCAGGTAGAGCTTGTCGCCGGCGGAGTTCCAGGCGGCCGGGCCGAAGTCGCTGTCCGGGCCCACGGAGCCGGTGGCGGCACCCAGCGCCACGTCCGGGCCTGCCACCACGGCGGCCCTGCCGTGCGACATGGCGAGCCACGGGGCCGGACAAGCGTTGCAGGACAACGGGGTGCGGGTCGGCAGCGATGAGCTCAGGCGGGTGTTCCTGCGGAGGTCCCACAGCACGAGGCGGTCGTGCGACGCGGACACCAGGCGGTCCCCGGAGCCCAGGAACTCGACGAACGGGGTCTCGTCGTTGCCCTCCAGCCGGACCAGCTCACCCGATTCCGTCATGTCGTAGACGTGGATCGTGCCGGTGTCGGCGACCGCCGTGCGGGCGCCGTCGTCCGTGATCGCCACGTGGGACGGGGTGGGGCGGCCCTGCCGGACCTCCGCGTCCTGGGTGGTGAAGCCGAACGCCGGAACGGCGGTGCGCCACACCCTGGTCAGGCCGTCCATCGACCAGCCGAACTGCGCGCCGTTCGCGGAGGCGCCGTACCAGGACCCGGTGGCGGGCAGCACCTCGCCACGTGCGGCCGACACGACCTCCTGCGAGGCGAGCGACCGACGCACCCACTCCGTGTCGGAGAGCTCCAGCGCGGTCTCGTCGTCGGGGATCCGCAGCGCGAGCAACGGGAACGCCGTCCCGTCGCGCCGGGCGGGCCGGCCGCTCTGTCCATCGTGGACGATCGACGTGAAGCGGTCCTCCGCCATCGCGTGGAAAGCGGTGAACCGACCGGACGGCGACACCGCGACCAGGCCCGAGGACAGGTCGGCCGGCACCTCGATCCGCTGCACCGCGGCGGAACCGTCCCAGCGCACCGCCGAGCCCGCGGCGAACGCGGCGATCACACCACCGGTCGCGCTCACCGCCACCGCCGTCACCGGGTTCGGCCCCACCCTGGTCTCGGACCGCGTGGACGCCGCCAGGTCCAGCCGTACCACCCGGCCGTCGGAGGTGCCGACGACGGCGATCTCGCCGTCGGCCGACGCGGCCAGCGCGGTCACCTCACCGCCGACCTGGACGTACCGGTCGAGCTGCGGCGAAGCGGTCAGCGACTGGAACAACGCGGAGCGGGTCTGCGGGTTCGGCTCGACCCGGTAGGCCCGCGCCGCGAGCACCTGCGCCAGGCCGAGGTCGGTGCGCAGGTTCGCGACGGCCGCCGAGGCCAGGCCACGCGCCGTGGCGGTACGGGCGTCCGCGGTCGCGTCACCGCTGCGCACCACGGCCGTGACCAGTACGGCGACGAGCAACACCGCCACCGCCGCGGCCGCTCCGCGCGCGCAGGACACCGAACGGCGGTGCCGGTGGACGTGCTCACCGACCAGGTCGTCCGTCGCGACGCCGCGCACCACGCTCGCGATCTCGGCGACGCCCTGCCGGAACCGCGGGTTCGCGCTGTCGGCGAGCGTCACGCGGCGCAGGTCGACCCAGCGCGGTTCCTGGCCCAGCGCCGTGCGCACCGCCGCGGGCACCGACCGCGCGTACTCGCCGGAGGTGAGCACGACCAGGATCCGTTGTGCCGGCCGGTGTTCCAGCCACCAGTCGAGCTGGCGCACGACCCGCTCGGGCAGATCTGGCGATGCCACGAGGACGAACCAGCGCGACCGGGCCAGCGCGGCGTCGGCCGGTGCGCCGCTGTCGAGGAACACCCGCGCCGAGCGCGGCCGGTACCAAGGTGTGGCGAACCGCTGCACGCCCCGGCGCAGCGCCGGCCCGAGCGCGCCGTCCAGAGCGGGGCTGTGCGAGAGGAAGGCGTCGTACTCGGGCTCGGTCACGCGCGCGATCTTGTCGGTTCGGGGCTAGAAGAGCCAGAGCACCGCGCCGCCGACCGCCAGAACGGTCAGCACGAGGAGGATGACCGCCAGGGTCTTGGCGGTCTTCCACGTCGTGTAGACGCCACCGCCCAGGAAGCCCGCGAGGGCCAGCAGGCCGATGACGACGACTTCCTTCGGCATCTACAGCACGCCCTTGGTCGACGGGATGCCGCCGACGCGCGGGTCGGGCTCCACGGCCGTGCGCAGGGCGCGGGCGATCGCCTTGTACTCGGCCTCCGCGATGTGGTGCGGGTCGCGGCCGTACTCGACGCGCACGTGCAGCGCGATCTGGGCGTGGAAGGCCAGCGACTCGAACACGTGGCGGTTCAGCACGAACGGGTAGTTGCCGCCGATGACGAACGAGTTGAACTGCTCCGGCTCGCCGCGGTGCACGGTGTAGGGCCGGCCCGAGACGTCGACCGCCGCGTGCGCGAGGGTCTCGTCCATCGGGATCCAGCAGTCGCCGAAGCGGCGGATGCCCTTCTTGTCCCCCAACGCCTCCCGCAGCGCCTGGCCCAGCACGATCGCGATGTCCTCCACGGAGTGGTGGGCGTCGATGTGCGTGTCGCCGGTGGCGCGGACGATCAGGTCGAAGCAGCCGTGCACGCCGAACGCGGTGAGCATGTGGTCGTAGAACGGCACGCCGGTGCTGATCTCGACCTTGCCGGTGCCGTCGAGGTCGATCTCGACGTGGACCGACGACTCCCTCGTGGTGCGCTCGACCTTGCCCACACGACTCACCGGCTGACCTCCAAGCTGGCCGCGAGGAACGCGTCGTTCTCCTCGGGCGTTCCGATGGTCACCCGCAGGTGACCCGCGATTCCGACGTCCCTGATGAGCACACCGTGCTCCAGGTAGGACTTCCAGGTCTCCCGCGCGTTCTCGAACCAGCCGAACAGCACGAAGTTCGCGTCCGACGGCACGACCTGGAAACCGAGCTCCCGCAACGAGGCCATGACCCGGTCGCGTTCGGCGGCGAGCAGCGCCACCGACCCGAGGGTCTCGGCGGCGTGCCGCAGCGACGCCCGCGCCGCGGCCTGCGTCAGCTGCGAGAGGTGGTACGGCAGGCGCACCAGCTGCAACGCGTCGACCACGGCCGGGGCCGCCGCCAGGTAGCCCAGGCGGCCACCGGCGAAGGCGAACGCCTTGGACATGGTGCGCGAGACGATCAGCCGCGACCCGAACTCGTCGAGCAGCCCGATCGCGCTCTCCTGCGGCGAGAACTCGGCGTAGGCCTCGTCGACGACGATCACGCCGGGAGCGGCGGCGATCAGCACGCGCAGGTCGTCGAGCGGGATCGACTGGCCGGTCGGGTTGTTCGGCGACGTCACGAAGACGACGTCCGGCCGCGTCTCGGCGATCACCGCGGCGGCCTTCTCCACGTCGAGCGAGAAGTCGGGACGGCGCGGCGCCGGCGACCACTCGGTGCGCGTGCCGGCGGCGATGATCGGGTGCATCGAGTACGACGGCTCGAAGCCCAGCGCGACCCGGCCGGGACCGCCGAAGGCCTGCAGCACCTGCTGGAGGATTTCGTTGGACCCGTTGGCGGCCCAGACGTTCTCGGCCGTCAGCGTGACCGAGGTGGCCTCGGTGAGGTAGGCCGCCAGGTCTTCGCGCAACGCCACCGCGTCGCGGTCCGGGTACCGGTGCAGGTCGGCCGCGATCTCCGCCACGGCCGCGACGACGTCGGCGGCCAGCGCGTCCGACGGCGCGTACGGGTTCTCGTTGGTGTTCAGGCGGTACGGGACGTCGAGCTGCGGCGCGCCGTAGGGCGTGCGGCCGCGCAGGTCCTCGCGCAGCGGCAGGTCGGACAGCTCCACTCGCGCACCCACGACCGGTTTCATCGGGCGAACCTCGCGGTGACGGCCTGCCCGTGCGCGGGCAGGTCCTCCGCGTTGGCCAGCGCGACGACCTTGTCCGCGACCTCGCGCAGGGCTTCCTCGGAGTAGTCGATCAGGTGGATGCCGCGCAAGAACGTCTGCACGGACAGCCCGGACGAGTGCCGCGCGCAGCCGCCGGTGGGCAGCACGTGGTTGGAGCCCGCGCAGTAGTCGCCCAGCGACACCGGCGCGTACGCGCCGACGAAGATCGCGCCGGCGGACCGGATCCGCCCCGCCACCTCGCGGGCGTCGCGGGTCTGGATCTCCAGGTGCTCGGCGGCGTAGGCGTCGACGACCCGGATGCCCTCGTCCACCGAGGACACCAGCACGACGCCGGACTGCTTGCCGCTCAACGCCGTGCGGATGCGCTCGTGGTGCTTGGTGGCACCGATCTGGCGCTCCAGCTCGGCGTCCACCGCGTCCGCGAGCTCGTCGGAGTCGGTGACGAGCACCGACGCCGCCAGCGGGTCGTGCTCGGCCTGGGAGATCAGGTCGGCGGCCACGTGCACCGGGTCGGCCGTGGAGTCGGCGAGGACCGCGATCTCGGTCGGGCCCGCCTCGGAGTCGATGCCGATCAGGCCGCGCAGCAGGCGCTTGGCCGCCGTCGTGTAGATGTTGCCGGGACCGGTGACGATGTCGACCGGCGCCAGCTCGGCTCCGTCGGTGTCCACGCCGCCGTGCGCCATCAGCGCCACGGCCTGCGCGCCGCCCGCGGCCCACACCTCGCCGACGCCGAGCAGTTCGGCGGCGGCCAGGATCGTCGGGTGCGGCAGGCCGCCGAACTCCGCCTGCGGCGGGGAGACCACCACCAGCGACTCGACGCCCGCGATCTGGGCGGGCACGACGTTCATGACCACGGTCGACGGGTAGACGGCGAGGCCACCGGGCGCGTACAGGCCGACGCGGGCGACCGGCACCCACTTCTCCGTGACGGTGCCGCCGGGCACGACCTGGGTGGTCGTCTCGGTGCGGCGCTGGTCGGCGTGCACGCGGCGGGTGCGCGTGATCGCCTCCTCCAGCGCCTCGCGCACGGCCGGGTCGAGGGAGGCCAGGGCGGACGTGAGCTCGGCCGCGGGCACGCGCACCGCGGCGGGGCGGACGCGGTCGAACTTCTCGGTGTACTCGAGGACGGCCTCGACGCCGCGTTCGGCGACGGCGTCCACCACCGGGCGCACGTGGTGCAGCACCGCGTCCACGTCCACCTCGGCGCGCGGCACGACGGCGCGCAGCTGAGCGGGGGTCGTGGTGCGACCTCGCAGGTCGATGCGGTTCAGCATGTCCACCAGCCTAGTTGCCGCCAAAATCTGTCAACGGTCACCCCGCGAACGGCGCTACTGCGCCTGTGACGGCCCGGCCACGCTCGGTTGGGCACAACTCCGTCGCAAACCCCTGCTGATGATGGAGGAACGATGTTCAGCAAGAGCCGCGGCAAGATCGCCGCAGTGCTCGCCGTCTGCCTGCCCGTGCTGGTCGCGGGCATGGCGTCGCCCAGCACGGCCGACTCCGGCCGGTACCTGCTGGAGGTCACGGCGAACACGTCCGCAGAACGCACGCAGGTCGCCCGGATCGGCGTCGACGTGCTCGGCGCGACCAAGCTCACCACGGTCTCGGTCGTCGCGGACAAGTCGCAGTACCAGGCCCTGAAGGCGACCGGTCTGCCGATCAAGTACGTCGGCGACTTCGAGCAGCAGCTCAAGAGCCTCGGCAAGGTGGACTTCGCGGACCCGCAGCCGGGTCAGGTCGGCACGCAGGACTTCCCGTCCGGCTACACCGGCTACCACAACTTCGCCGAGATGACGGCCGAGCTGCAGCAGACCGTCGCCGACCACCCGACGCTCGCGAGCCTGCGCAGCATCGGCAAGAGCTACCAGAACCGGGACATCTGGGCGCTCAAGATCAGCGACAACGTCGCGACCGACGAGAGCGAGCCGGAGGTGCTGTTCACCTGCAACCAGCACGCCCGCGAGCACCTCACGGTCGAGCAGTGCCTGCAGATCATCAAGCGCTACACCGACAACTACGCGAGCTCGGCGATCAAGAGCCTGGTGGACAGCCGCGAGGTGTGGTTCGTCCCGATGGTCAACCCGGACGGCGTCGAGTACGACATCGCGACCGGGTCGTTCCGCGGCTGGCGCAAGAACCGCCAGGGCAACGGCACCGACCTCAACCGCAACTGGGGCTACAAGTGGGGCTGCTGCGGCGGTTCCAGCGGCAGCAGCACGTCCGACACCTACCGCGGCACCGCGGCGTTCTCCGCGCCGGAGACGACCGTGCTGCGCAACTTCGTGAACTCGCGCGTCGTCGGCGGCGTCCAGCAGATCAAGACGAACATCGACTTCCACTCGTTCTCGGAGCTGGTGCTGTGGCCCTACGGCTACACCAACGCCGACACCGACACGGGCCTGAACGCCGACGAGGCGCGGGCGTTCCAGACGCTGGGCCGGCAGATGGCCGCCACCAACGGCTACACGCCGGAGCAGGCGAGCGACCTCTACATCACCGACGGCACCATCGACGACTGGATGTGGGGCCAGCACAAGATCTGGTCGTACACCTTCGAGATGTACCCGACGAGCGGCGGCCTCAACGGCTTCTACCCGCGTGACACGGTCATCGCGCAGCAGACCTCGCGCAACGACCGCGCCGTCGACCTGTTCGTCGGGTACTCGGACTGCGTGAAGCGGGTCATCAACCTGACCTGCTGATCCTCTCCAGCGCCCGGTCGATCTCCTCGGCGGTGACGAAGTAGTGCGGGGAGGCCCGCACTACTTCGTCCAGGCCGCGCCGGGTCATGTCGAACCGGGTCGACGCGCGCTGCGAGACGGTGACGGCCACGTTCTCGCGCCACAGCCGGTCCTTCAGCTCCACCGCCGGCTCCCGGTCGCTCGTGAACGTGACGATGCCGGACCGCCGTTCGCCCAGGTCCCGGACGGTGATGCCGGGCAGGTCGGCGAGGCCCTCGCGCAGGCGCCGGGCGCGCTCCCCCACCTCGGCCTCGATCACGTCGAGGCCCTTGGCCAGCGCGTACCTGGCGGCGGCGATCAGGCCGAGCCGGTCGGCGACGCCGAACTCCCAGAGCTCGAACACCCGCGCGTCGGCGCGCGGCTCGAAGCGGTCCAGGTCGGTCCACTCGGCGGCGCTGTGGTCCATCAGCCGCGGCCGCAACCGTTCGCGCACGTCGTCGCGGACGACCAGCGCGCCCGTGCCGCGTGGTCCGCGCAACCACTTCCGGCCGGTGCAGACGAGCATGTCGTAGTCGACGGCGCTCAGATCGAGCTGGCCCGTGGACTGGCACGCGTCGAGCAGCACCAGCGCGCCGACCTCGCGGGCCTTCGCCGTGACCTCGTTCACCGGGTTGACCAGGCCGCCGTTGGTCGGCACGTGCACCAGTGAGATCAGCTTGACCCGTTCGTCCAGGTCCAGGGCGTCGACATCGAGCTGGCCGTGGCGGTCGGACGGGACGACCTCGATCGTGGCTCCGGTCTCCTCCGCGCGCCGCAGCATCGGCACGGCGTTGCCGCCGTACTCGACCTCGGTGACGAGGACGCGGTCGCCCTTCGCGAGCGGGACGGCGTCGAACGCGGTGAGCCACGAGCGGGTCGCGCTGTCGGTGAAGGCGACCTCGGACGGCGCGCAGCCGAACAGCTCGGCCAGCACGCCGTAGCCAGCCTCCAGGTCGTCACGGCGTTCGGCGGCGGCGCGGTAGCCGCCGATCTCGGTCTCGCGGCGCAGGTGCCCGACGACCTCGTCCACGACCTCGGCGGGCATGATCGAGGAACCGGCGCTGTCCAGGAAGATCAGGTCGCTCACGACCTGCACTGTGCCACGAAATAGGCTCGTCGCCATGGTGGAGATCCCCTACGGCAAGCGCATGCGGCCGCGCTACTGGCGGTTCCTGATCATCACGGCGGTCGGGATCGCCCTCGTCGCGTTCGCGCTGGACGTCCCGTGGCTGCTGATCACCCTGAGCGTGCTCGGCGTGCTGAACGCGGTCGTGTGCGTGGGCGCGCTCTACGTCCTGCACAAGCAGCCGCACACGATCTCCGCCGACGAGCTGCGGCTGCGGCAGCTCGGGTTCTTCGACTGGCGCATCCCCACCGGGGACCTCGGGGCGGCGCAGGTCGCCGAGCGCTCGCACAAGGGGCAGCGCAGCGTCGAGGTGATCGGCGACGCGCTCGTCATCCAGTCGCTGACCAAGACGAACGTGTCGGTGCCGTTCCACGAGCCGCAGCTCGTGGACCTCGGCAAGACGGGCGCCCAGCGGGTCGGACGGGTCGAGTTCTGGGCCGACGACCCGCAGAAGGCCGTGCGGGACATCAACGCCCGGACCACGTGAGGCCCTACTTGGGCTCCCACTTGTCCAGGTTCCACCACGGACCCCAGGTCAGCGCCCCGTAGGAGTTCGGGTCGACCACGGGCTCGTAGCCGTTCCACGAGTCGCGCAGCACGTAGGCGTGCTCCGGGAACACGAGCACCACCATCGACGGCGCGCCGACGAACGCCTGCTGGAACAGCTTGTACGCCACCGCCCGCTGCGCCGGGTCGATGAGCTTGCGGCCGTTCTCGAGCGCCGTGTCGGCGGCGGGGCTGCCCTGGCCGCGCAGGCCGTAGAGCATCAGGTCCGGGTCGAACGGCGAGCCTTCGCCGTAGAGCAGCGCGTCGGTGCCCATGCGGGGGCGGATCGCCTCCCACGACAGGCCGGCCAGCTGCACGTCCACGCCCACGGCCTTGGCGTCGGCCGCGAACGCCGTCGCGAGGTCGGCGCGCAGGTCGTCGCCCAGCGGGTACATCAGCGTGAAGCGGGCCGCGACGCCCTCGCGGGCCCGGATGCCGTCGGCGCCCGCGACCCAGCCGGAGGCCTCCAGCAGCCGGACGGCCTCCGCCTTGTCGAAGCGGAACTTCGCGCTCGGGTCGAACTCCTCGGCCAGCGCGTCCGGCACCGGCGTGTACGCGACGGTGCCCTTGCCCTCCAGCAGGCTGTCGATCATGCCCTGGCGGTTGGTGGCGTAGTTGAGCGCGAGGCGGACGGCGGCGTTGCCGGTGACCGGGTGGGCGGCGGGCAGCGTGACGGACCGGTAGTCGGCGCTGCGGTGGTACTGCACGGTCAGGCCCGACCTGCCGGTGAACGTCCCGGCGAGCTTGGGCGGCAGCACCGTGCCGTCGAACTCGCCGTCCTGCATGCGGCGGGAGCGCTGGTTGTCGTCGGTGACGAAGACGACGGTGACCTTCTTGACCTTGGGCGCGCCGGCGAAGTAGCCCTCGTTCGCCTCCAGCAGCAGCCGGTCGCCCTTGCGCCACTCGGTGACCTTGTACGGGCCGGTGCCGACCGGCTGCCCGTTCGCGTTCGCCTGCTCGCTGGGCAGGATGCCGAGCACGAGCAGGTGCGGGAACGCGGCCTGCGTCTGCGCGAGGGTGAAGCGGACCGTCGACGGGTCGACCTGCTCGACGCCCCGCAGCGTGCTGAACCGGTCCTTGACCTGGCTCTGCAGCGCGGCGGTGTAGGTGGCGACGACGTCCTCGGCGCCGAACGCGGTGCCGTCGGTGAACTTCACGTCGCCGCGCAGCTTCACCGTCCAGCTCAGCCCGTCCGCGGCCGGTTCGGGCAGGTCGGCGGCGAGGTCGGGGCGCAGCGAGCCGTCCTGGCGGTGCTCGACGAGACCGTTGTAGATCTTCGACACGCCCTGGGCGCCGTAGCCGAGCAACGGGTTCAGCGTCGCCGGCTCGTCGCGGTCGGCGAGCACGATCGACGTGCCGTTCGTGCCACCGTCGGGACGCGGTGTGGCGGTCTCGGTGCAGCCCGCGACGGCCAGCAACACGACGAGGAGCAGTGGGGAACGACGCACGGTCCGGACCCTACAGTGATCCCCATGCGCATCGCCGTGAGTCAGATCAGCTCCACCACCGACCCCAGGTCGAACCTGGAACTGGTCCGCGACGCGGTGCGCAGGGCCGACGGCGCGCGCGTCGTGCTGCTGCCGGAGGCGACGATGTGCCGTTTCGGCGTGCCCCTCGGGCCGGTCGCGGAGCCGCTCGACGGGCCGTGGGCCCGCGCGGTGCGCGAGATCGCCGTCGAGCACGACGTGGTGGTCGTGGCGGGCATGTTCACGCCGTCCGGTGACCGGGTGACGAACACGCTGCTGGTGACCGGCCCCGACGTTCACCTGGGGTACGACAAGATTCACCTGTTCGACGCGTTCGGGTTCCAGGAGTCGCGCACGGTCGCGCCGGGGTCGGACGTGGTGACGTTCGAGGTCGACGGCGTCACGCTGGGCGTGGCGACCTGTTACGACGTGCGCTTCCCGGAGCTCTTCCGCGCACTGGCCGACCGGGGTGCGTCGGCCGTGCTGCTCGGTGCGTCGTGGGGTGCCGGGCCGGGCAAGAAGGAGCAGTGGGAACTGCTGGTGCGAGCGCGCGCCCTCGACTGCACGTCGTTCGTCGTGGCGTGCGGGCAGGCCTACCCCGGTGACCTGGGGTCGTCCGCACCGACCGGGATCGGGTTCTCGACCGTGGCGGACCCGTTCGGCACCGTCGTACTGCAGCTCTCGGACCAGCCCGAGGTGTCGGTCGTGGACCTCGACCTCGGTGCGGTGGAGAAGGCGCGCGAGGTGCTGCCGGTGCTCGCCAACCGGCGCTTGACCTCCAGCTAGGTCGAGCCCGCAGGATCGGAGCCATGACTCTTCCCGATCTGCCGCCGTTCGTCCGCGGCCGCGAGGACCTCGACGGCTTCACCCTCTACCGCACCGGCGGGATGGCCGGGCGCGACCAGGAGGTGGGCTGCGTCGTGCTGGTCACGATCGACACCGACGACGAGGCGACCGCGAAGGCGTGGGTCGACTCGGTGTTCGTGTCGCTCGCGAGCGACCCGAAGTCGCACCCCGGCGGCATCTCCGCCGCGTTCCACGTCCGCGACGACGGCCGGCAGGTGGTCAACTACGCCGAGTGGCGCAGCGCGGACGACCACGTCGACGCGCTGTCCGACGGCAACGGCGTCGGCTCGGCCACCGCTGACTGGCGCCGGGTGCAGAGCTTTCCCGGCGTCCGTCAGGGTGGTTTCGTGCGCTACCGGCCGTCAGCGGAGGTCCAGGCCGAGGTCGAGTGACGGGCTGGAGTGGGTGAGACCGCCGACCGCGAGGTAGTCGACGCCCGTCTCGGCGTACGCGCGGGCCACGTCCAGCGTGAGCCCGCCGGACGCCTCCAGCTTCACCCCCGCCGGCCGGCGGCGCACGGCCTCCGCGCACTGCTCGGGCGTGAAGTTGTCCAGCAGCACCAGTTCCGCGCCCTCGGCGATCGCCTCGTCGAACTGCTCCAGGCTGTCGACCTCGACCTCCATCAGCAACTCCGGCGCGTGCGCGCGGGCCGCGCGGATCGCGGCGCCGACCGAGCCGGCCGCGGCGACGTGGTTGTCCTTGATGAGGATCGCGTCGCCGAGGCCCATGCGGTGGTTCACGCCGCCGCCGCACCGGACCGCGTACTTCTGCAGCAGGCGCAGGCCCGGCAGCGTCTTGCGGCTGTCGCGCACCCGCGCGCCGGTGCCCTCGATCGCGTCGACCCAGCGCGCGGTCCGCGTGGCGATGCCGGACAGGTGGCAGACCAGGTTCAACGCCGTGCGCTCGACCGTGAGCAGGCCGCGGGTCGGCCCGGTCAGCACCAGCGCGGGCTCGCCGGGGACCGCCTTGGTGCCGTCCGCGGCCTCCGAGACCACCTCGACCTCGGGCAGGTGGTGCTGGAAGGCCGTGCGGGCGACGGAAACGCCGCACAGAACGCCCGGTGAGCGCGGCGTGATCTCGGCGGTGGCGACGGCGTTTTCCGGCACCGTCGCGAGCGTCGTGGCGTCGAGGCCGTAGCGGAGGTCCTCCTCCAGGGCGAGCCGGATGACGCGCCCGGCGTCCTCCCAGTCGATCTCGGTCATGCGACACCCTCTGCCAGGACGGGATCGGCCAGCACGGGCTGACCGGTCGGCGTGAGCCGGACGAGCTGACTGCGTTGCCACGCCTGCGCACGCTCGGTGAAGTCCGTGCGGACGTGGCAGCCGCGCGACTCCGTGCGTTCCTGCGCGGCCGCGATCAGGGCGCGGGCGGCCATCGTGAGCGCCGCGTCCTCGACCAGTTCGCGCGACTCCAGCTGCTTGTCCACAGTGGACACGTCGAGCACCGAGCCGACGACGGCGAGACCTTCCGCGTCGCGGCCGATCGCGGCGTAGCGGGACATCACGCGCTGGAGCAGGTCGCGGTCCGCCACCGGCGCCGTCGGCAGGACGGGGTCGGCGGTGCGGACCGGTGCGATCAGGCCGATCGCGAGGTCCGCGGCCACGGCCTCGGCGGCACGGGTTCCGCAGACCAGGCCCTCGAGCAAGCTGTTGGACGCCAGGCGGTTCGCGCCGTGCAGACCGGTGCGGGCGACCTCGCCGACCGCGTACAGGCCGGTCACGCCGGTGCGCCCGTCGACGGAGGACACCACGCCGCCGCAGGCGAAGTGCGCCGCCGGGGCGACGGGGATCGGGTCCACGGAAGGGTCGACGCCGACCGAGACGCACGCCGAGTACACCGTCGGGAAGCGCGTCGCCATGTCGTGCAACGCCGTCGCGTCCAGGAAGACGTGGTCGTCGACGCCACCGGGTCCCTGCGCCATGTGCCGGGTGATCGCGGCCGCCACGACGTCGCGCGGGGCCAGGTCCTCCAGCGGGTGCACGCCCTTCATCACGCGGGCGCCGGTCGCGTCGACCAGCACGGCGCCTTCGCCGCGCACCGCCTCCGTGACGAGCGGGCAGCGGCCGCGCGCGCCGCGCCCGGTGTAGAGGACGGTCGGGTGGAACTGGATGAACTCGACGTCCGCGGCCAGCGCGCCGGCGCGCAGGGCGAGCGCGAGGCCGTCGCCCGTGGCCACCGCCGGGTTCGAGGTCGCCTGGTACATCTGGCCGATGCCGCCGGTCGCGAGCAGGACGGCGGGCGCGGTGAGCACGCCGGGCACGCCGTTGCCGTCCAGGACCAGCAGTCCGGCGACCGCACCGAGCGGCGTCTTGACCGCGTCGACCGCGACGTGGTTCTCCAGCAGGGGAACCCGTCCGTCCACAGTGGCCTTGAGCAGGGCCCGTTCGACCTCGGCGCCGGTCGCGTCGCCACCGGCGTGCACGACGCGGAACGCGCTGTGGCCGCCTTCCCGCGTGCGTTCGAGCAGGCCGTCCGGCTTGGCGTCGAACACCGCGCCGCGCTCGCGCAGCCGTGCCACGGCCCGCGGTCCATCGCCGATGATCGCGGTGACCGCGGCCGCGTCGCAGAGGCCCGCGCCCGCCGTCAGCGTGTCCTCGACGTGCTTGCCGACCGTGTCGCCGGGGTCGTGCTGGTCCTCCATGACGACGGCGACGCCACCCTGCGCCCAGCGCGTGTTGCCGTCGTCGCCCTCGGCCTTCGTGACGACCAGGACCCGCAGTCCCAGCTCACGGGCCCGCAGCGCGGCGGTGAGACCCGCCACGCCCGTGCCGACCACGACCAGGTCGGCTCGCGCCTCCCAGCGCGCGGCCATCACTCACCGCCGCCGGGCTGGCCGATCTCGATCATGCGCTGCACGGCGCCCTGGGCGCGCTGGGCGGTCTCCAGGTCGACGTGCACCTCGTCCAGGCCGTCGCGCACGCACCGCAGCAACGCGGCCGGCGTGATCATCTTCATGTAGGTGCAGGACGCGCGGTCGTTGACGGCGCGGAAGTCGATCTCCGGGGCGGCCTTGCGCAGCTGGTGCAGCATGCCGACCTCGGTCGCGACGAGCACCTTGCGCGCATTGGTGCTGCGGGCGGCGGTGATCATGTCGCCGGTCGAGAGGATCTTGACCTTCTCCGCCGGGACGATGCCCTCGCCGCTGAGGTAGAGGGCGCTGGTGGCGCAGCCGCACTCGGGGTGGATGAACAGGTCGGCGTCCGGGTTCGCCGCGGCGCGCTCAGCCAGTTCGGGCCCGTTGATGCCGGCGTGCACGTGGCACTCGCCCGCCCAGATGTGCAGGTTCTCGCGGCCCGTCTCGCGCTTCACGTGCGCGCCCAGGAACTGGTCCGGGCAGAACAGCACCTCGCGGTCGGCGGGGATCGAGCGCACCACGTCGACGGCGTTGGACGACGTGCAGCAGATGTCCGTCTCGGCCTTGACCTCGGCGGTGGTGTTCACATAGGACACGACCACGGCACCGGGGTGCTGCGCCTTCCACTCGCGCAGCTGCGCGCCGGTGATCGAGTCGGCGAGCGAGCAGCCCGCGCGCTCGTCCGGGATCAGCACCGTCTTCTGCGGGGCGAGGATCTTCGCGGTCTCGGCCATGAAGTGCACGCCGCAGAAGATGATGGTCTGCGCGTCGGACTGCGCCGCGATCCGGCTGAGCGCCAGCGAGTCGCCGGTGTGGTGGGCGATGTCCTGGATCTCGGGCAGCTGGTAGTTGTGCGCCAGGATGACGGCGTCCCGCTCCTTCGCGAGGCGCAACACCTCGTCCCGCCACGCGGCGTTCGGCTCGACTCCGCCGTAGACGCCCGACGCGGTTCGCTCCACGGTTGCGGTAGCGACCATCACTGCCTCCTCGATCCAGGGTTTTCGCCTGTTGGTCGAAAACGTCGCCGATAGTATCAGCCGGATGGCAGGCGTGGGGCATGAAGTTCTGGCGGCAGTGTTGCGGGTGAGAGGTGCGTCACTCCAGGTCATGCTCTGGGAGCGCGCACGGGAGCCACACGCTCACCGCTGGTCGCTGCCGGGCGGCGGCCTGCGGGTGGACGAGGACGTGGAGACCTCCATCCGCCGTCAGCTGGCGGAGAAAGTCGACGTGCGACAGTTGTCACACGTCGAACAGCTCGCCGTCTTCAGCGCCCCCGACCGCGTTCCCCCGCCGCGGGCCGTCGCCACCGCGTTCCTCGGGCTGGTCCCCTCCGACGTCGACCCCGAGGTCCCGTCCGACACCGCGTGGCACTGCGTCGAGAAACTGCCTCCGATGGCCTTCGACCACGCCTTGATCGTCGATCGAGCGCGGCACCGGCTCGGCTCGAAGCTGTCCTACACGAACCTCGGGTTCGCCCTGGCGCCACCGGAGTTCACCATCTCGCTGCTGCGCGACCACTACTCCGCGGCACTCGGTTACCGGGTCTCCGCGACGAACCTGCAACGGGTCCTGTCACGCCGTTTGCTGCTGGAACCCACAGGTGGGACCGCTCCCCCCGGCCCGTCGGGAGGCCGCCCCGCCGCGTTGTTCCGGTTCAGCGCCAAGGGAATCAAAGTCACCGATCCGTTCGCCGTGTTGAGACCGCCGGGATCCGGCCGTCCAGCAGGCGGGGGTGGCACCCCGTAACGTTGCACACGTGGCAGAGACGCTTCCGTTGTTCCCGCTGGGCACCGTGCTGCTGCCCGGCGCGTCTTTGCCGTTGCACATCTTCGAACCGCGCTACCGCCAGCTGGTGGTCGACCTGATGACGGGCTCCCTGTTCGGGCGCACGTTCGGCGTCGTCTGCATCAAGGAGGGCTGGGAGGTGGGCGCCGACAACGTCCGCTCCCTGCAGGACATCGGTTGCTCGGCCGACCTGCTCGACGCCCGCCCGCTGCCGGAGGGCCGCTTCGACATCGTGACGCGCGGGGTCCGCCGCTTCCGCCTGCTCGACGTGGACGCGACGACCGCCCCGTACCTGCTGGCGCAGGTCGAGTACATCTCCGACGTCGAGGTCCCGGTGGCGGCCCAGGAGGTCGTGCCACTGCTGGAACGCGGCGCGCGGGCGGCCCACGAGCGCTACTGCGGCGCGGCCTGGCACCAGGAGGACTGGTCGCCACCCGCCGACGACGTGTCGCTCGGGGACCTGTCCTACCTGCTGGCCGCCGACTGCCTGCTGCCCGTCGAGGACCGGCAGCGGCTGCTGGAGGAGCGGTCGCCGGCCCGGCGGTTGCGGCTGGTGCGGCGGATGTTGCACCGGGAGACCGGGATTCTCAGCGCCTTGAAGGCGGTGCCGGTGCCGTTGACGGAGTTCGGGCACGTGCCCAGTCCCAACTAGTCCGTCTGGGTGGTGGGACGCGCTCGGGTGATGGGACGCGGCTCGGGTGCTCGGGTGGCATGCGGCTCTGGGGTGATGGGCTGGGTGCGGCGGGGCCGTTGCCGGGCTGAGTGGGTTGGCGGGGTTCAGGTGGTGCCGCGCCGAGTGGCGTGGTTGGGGTGCGGCGCGCGGTTGAGGTGAGGGTGCGGCGCGCGGTTGGGGTGCGGCTGTGTCGGGCGCAGTTGGGTGGGGTGCGGCCGAGGTGGTGCTGCGCCGGTTCGCCTGTGGTGCGTCGCGCGGAAGGTGATGGAGGCGCGAGGCGCGAGGCGCGAGGCGCGAGGCGCGAGGCGCGAGGCGCGGAAGCATGTTCACAGGGCTCGCGCCGGGAAATCGGCCCTGGCGGGGGTGCGGCGGTGACCTCCCAGGCCCGCTGACCCGTCTGGCCAGCCCAGCTTCGGCAACTTCGCCGCAACTCCCCGCCACGGCGCCCTAGCCCACGCCCGCCACTCGCGCCCTGAAGCCAGGCTCTCACCTGCCCCGACACTCGCGGCCCTCGCGGCCTCGGTTACGCCCGCCTCGACACTCGCGCCGCACGCCCAGCTCGCACCCGCCTCACCACTCACGCACCCGCCCCACCTCCACCCCACCCGCTCGTGCCCGAACAGCCGAGCCCCGCAGCTCCAATCGTTGGATCGTGGGATTGTGGCCTTGTGGGATTGTTGAACAATTCGTACTCTGAGGTCTCCGTCACACCCCACCACTCCTCCACCACGCTGCGAGGTGTCCCATGAGCACGACCACGACCGAGGAAACAGGCCGTTTCGCCTGGTTCCGCAGTCTCGGCCAGAAGGGCCGGCGCGCGTTCGTCGGCGCGTTCGGCGGCTACGGGCTGGACTCGTACGACTACTGGGTCCTGCCGCTGAGCCTGGTCGCGATCACCGGCTACTTCGGCCTCACCAAGGCCGAAGCCGGCCTGCTGGGCACCAGCACGCTGCTGATGAGCGCCATCGGCGGCGCGGTGGCGGGCGTGATGGCCGACCGGTTCGGGCGGTCGAAGACCCTGGTCATCACGGTCGCCGCCTACGCGTTCTTCACCGTCCTGTGCGGGTTCGCGACCAACTACGAGACCCTGCTGGTCTTCCGCGCGCTGCAGGGCCTGGGCTTCGGCGGCGAGTGGGCGGCGGGTGCGATCCTCGTCGCCGAGTACTGCAAGCCGAAGTACCGCGGGCGCACGGTCGCGTTCGTCCAGAGCGCGTGGGCGGTCGGCTGGGGGCTCGCCGTCGTCGTCAACACCCTGGTGGCGAGCCTGGCGGACCCCGCGATCAGCTGGCGCATCATGTTCTGGACCGGCGCCCTGCCCGCGGTCCTCATCTTCTACGTGCGCCGCAACGTCGCCGACGCCCCGCAAACCCAGGCGCAGCCCAAGGAGAGCGGCACGTTCCGCAAGATCTTCGCGCCCGGCATCCTCAAGACCACGCTGTTCGCGTCGCTGCTCGCCACCGGTGTCCAGGGCGGGTACTACACGCTCGCCACGTGGCTGCCGTCGTTCCTGCAGACCGGGCGCGGCCTCACGATCATCGGCACGGGCGGATACCTCGCGTTCCTCATCACCGGCGCGTGGATCGGGTACGTCAGCGGCGGCTACCTCACGGACCACCTGGGGCGCAAGAAGACCTTCACGCTGTTCGCCGTCGCGAGCGCGCTGCTGATCGTCGCCTACACGCAGATCCCCAACGGCGCCAACACGTTGGTCATGTTCCTCGGCTTCCCGCTCGGGTTCTGCATGTCCGCCATCTTCAGCGGGTTCGGCAGCTACCTGTCCGAGCTCTACCCGACCCGGCTGCGCGGCACGGGGCAGGGCTTCACCTACAACTTCGGGCGCGCGTTCGGCGCCGTGTTCCCCGGGCTCGTCGGGTTCATGGCCGACCGGCTCGGCATCGGCGGTGCCATGCTGTTCGGGGCGGCGGCCTACGGGATCGCGGTCATCGCGCTGGTCTGGCTGCCCGAGACGGTCAACAAGGAGCTCGAATGACGACAGCGGGCCGAGCGCCGGGACAGGCCCAGGCGAACCTGATCGCCGTCCCGAAGGACTGGGCGTACGACTTCCTGCTCTTCACCCACCGCAACCCCAAGCCGTGCCCGGTGCTCGACGTGCTGGACGCCGGCGAGACCGTCAGCGCCCTCAAGCCGGACGCGGACGTGCGCACCCACGTGCCGCGCTACCGGGTCTGGGAGCACGGCGAGCTGGCCGCGGAACCGGAGGACGCGACCGAGTTCTGGCGCGACGACCTGGTGACGTTCCTGATCGGGTGCAGCTTCACGTTCGAGACGGCGCTGACCGGCGCCGGTGTGCCGCTGCGGCACGTGGAGCAGGGCCGGAACGTGTCGATGTTCGTCACGGACGTCCAGTGCCGGCCGGCGGGGCGGCTGCACGGGCCGATGGTGGTGTCGATGCGGTGGATTCCGGAGTCCCTCGTGGACATCGCGCACAAGGTCACGGCGCTCATGCCGTCGGTGCACGGCGCCCCGGTCGGCGCGGGTGATCCGCGGATGCTCGGGATCGAGGACCTCGACCGGCCGGACTTCGGCGACGCCGTCGAGCACGAACCCGGTGACGTGCCGGTGTTCTGGGCGTGCGGCGTGACTCCGCAGGCGGTGCTGATGAAGTCGCGGCCGCCGTTCGCGATCACGCACGCGCCGGGGCAGATGTTCGTGACCGACATGCCGGACTTCGCCTACCGCGTGGGGTAGGTACCCGGAGGGCGGTGCCCCGGCGGGCTCAGCCGAGGCGCCGCCCCAGGTCGTCCAGTCCGTTCCACGCCGTGCAGCAGCCGTAGGCCAGCGCCGCGGCGAGCGGCCACGCGAGAATCCCCCACCACGTCTCCAGAGCGGGAGCGACGAGCAGGGTGTCGTTCGGCTTGATCTCCGCGGGCACCGGGTACGCGCCCGCCGCGAGCGAACCGCCCAGCCACTGCGCGAACCACGCCGCCGCGCACGAGCCGGCGGTCATCGCCAGCATCACGACGGGGCCGCGCCGGGAGCGCAGCAGCCACACCGCCATGCCGGTGATCGCGCCCGCGCCGAGACCGATCAGCACGAACACCATCAGCGCGTCGAGCCGGTGGTAGCTCTCCACCCCGATCGGGTAGAACTTGCCGTCCTGCGGCGAGACGATCTTGAGCTGGGCCGGGGCGAGCCACGACCACAGGTACGCGGCGGGCAGCCCGAACGCGAACGTCGTCAGCGCGACACCCAGTGCCGGCAGCAGGTCCCGCTTCACCACGACCTTCGGCCGCGGCCGGACGTAGTGGTAGACGTACTGCGGCTCCGGCACGGGTTCGATGCGCACCGGCGCGGCGTTCTCGTCCATTCGCGAGAGGTTACTACCGAACCGAGAGAGTCTCTCCGTGGCGGCTGCAGCGCGCCGTCCAGCCGTCCGGGGTCACCTGGACGACCATGCGGCGCGCGCACTGCGGGCAGTACCGCGGCGGGTCGATCACCGACAGGCGCCGACGGCAGACCGCGTGGTCGCCGTCGGCTTCTTCCTTGCCGCAGAAGGAGCAGTAGGTCGTCACAGGGTCTGGCTCAGCGCCTTGATGGGCATCGACAGCTCCTCGAGCATGTCGAGGTCCTGCTGCGCCGGGCGGCCGAGGTTCGTCAGGTAGTTGCCGACGATGATCGCGTTGATGCCGCCGAGCATGCCCTGCTTCGCGCCCAGGTCGCCGAAGGTCAGCTCACGGCCGCCCGCGAACCGCAGGATCGTGCGCGGCAGCGCCAGCCGGAACGCGCCGACCGTGCGCAGCGCCTCGGCGCCCTCCACGACCGGGTAGTTCTCGTACGGCGTGCCGGGGTTCGGGATGAGGAAGTTCAGCGGAACCTCGTCGGGCTCGAGCTCGGCGAGCTGCACCGCGAACTCCGCGCGCTGCCGCAACGACTCCCCCATGCCGATGATGCCGCCGCAGCAGACCTCCATGCCGGCGTCGCGGATCATCCGCAACGTGTCCCAGCGCTCCTCCCAGGAGTGCGTGGTGACGACGTTCGGGAAGTGCGAGCGGGCGGTCTCGAGGTTGTGGTTGTAGCGGTGCACGCCCATCGCCACGAGCTCGTCGACCTGCTCCTGCGTGAGCATGCCGAGCGAGCAGGCGATCTGGATGTCGTTGCCGTCGGCGCGGATGGCCTTGATGCCGTCGCGCACCTGCGAGAGCAGCCGCTTGTCCGGGCCGCGCACGGCCGCGACGATGCAGAACTCGGTCGCGCCGGTGTCGCGGGTCTGCCGCGCCGCGCGGACGAGGCCGGGGATGTCGAGCCACGCCGAGCGCACGGGCGAGGGGAACTGGCCGGACTGCGAGCAGAAGTGGCAGTCCTCGGGGCAGCCGCCGGTCTTGAGCGACACGATGCCCTCGACCTCGACATCGGGGCCGCACCAGCGTTCGCGGACCTCGTGCGCGAGCGCGAGCAGGTCGGGGATGCGCTCCTCGGGGAGCTCCAGCACCTTCAGCACCTGGGCCTCGGTGAGCCCGACGCCTCGTTCGAGCACCTGCTCGCGAGCCTCGTCGAGCACGTCGATCTGTTCCGGTGCTGCGGTCACGGTCTCTCCTCCTCCGGTGGCCTGGCGTGCACTATGCCGCACTGAATCCTTCATCGTGGAGCGACGTAGATCACTGGACCGCGAATTGAGCCGCGAACGTCTCCGGGTCGAACTCGCCCCCGAACCACGGCGAGAACGATCTCTTCGCGACGGCCGCGAAGTCCACCGGACCGAGCTTCGTCACCCCCTGGGGCAGCGCGCCGAGCAGCGGGGCGCCCGCCGCCTCCGGCAGGTCGACGAGGTTCGTCTGCGACGCGAGGTCGGGGTGCAGCGGCCAGCTGCCGACCACGACGCCGATCGACTCGAGACCGCGCCGCTGCAACGCCTCGGCGGTCAGCGCGGTCGTGTTCAGCGTCCCGAGCCCGGCCCTCGCGACGATCAGGACCGGCGCGTTCACCGCCCACGCGATGTCGGCGAGCGTCGAGCCGCCCTCGTCGAACCGCACGAGCAGGCCGCCCGCGCCCTCGACCAGCACGAGGTCGTGGGTCCCGTCGAGCTCGGTGACGACCGCGGCGACGTCCTGGGGGCGCACGGTGGGCATGCCCGCGCGTCTGGCCGCGGTGGCCGGCGCCAGCGGGTCGGGGTATCTGGCCAGCTCCCGGGTCGTCACGTCGCCCGCGAGCCGCACCACCTCCGCCACGTCCCCCGGCTCGCCGGGCAGCAGGCCGGTCTGCGCGGGCTTGAGCACCGCGACCCGCCTGCCCTCTGCCCTGGCCAGCGCCGCGATGCCCGCGGTGACGGCGGTCTTGCCGACCTCTGTCCCGGTTCCGGTGATCACCAGCACGCTCACAGGGCTTCACCTTAGAACCTCACCTACGGTGACGGCATGAGTGAGCAACCGATCGTGATGTACGGTGCCGAATGGTGTGGTGACTGCCGCCGCGCGAAGGCCTGGCTGACCCGCAACGACGTGCCGTTCACCTACGTCGACGTCGAGCACGACGACGCGGCGAGGGACCGTGCGGTCGAGATCGCCGGGCGGAAGAACATCCCCGTGGTCGTCCTCCCGAACGGCGACTTCCTGGTCGAGCCGACCGACACTCAGCTCGCGGCCGCGATCACGCCCTGACAGATCGCCGCGATGTCGTCGTCCGTGCTGACGAACGGCGGCATCGTGTAGATCAGGTCGCGGAACGGCCGCAGCCACACGCCCGCGTCCACGGCCGCACGCGTGGCCCGTGCCATGTCCACGGGCTCATGCAGTTGCACAACGCCGATAGCTCCCAGCACGCGCACGTCCTGAACGCCGGGCAACGCGCGTGCGGGCGCGAGTCCGGCTTCCAAGCCCACCGAGATGCGCGCGATCTCGCGCTTCCAGTCCTGCGACAGCAGCAGCTCGATCGACGCCAGCGACACCGCGGCGGCCAGCGGGTTGCCCATGAACGTCGGCCCGTGCGCGAGCACCGGCACCTCGCCCCGGCTGATCCCGTCGGCCACCCGCGGCGTGCACAGCGTGGCCGCCATCGTCAGGTACCCGCCGGTCAGCGACTTGCCGAGGCACATCACGTCCGGGCTGACGCCCGCGTGGTCGGCGGCGAACAGCTCACCGGTGCGCCCGAAGCCCGTGGCGATCTCGTCGAACACCAGCAGCACGTCGTGCGCGTAGGCCAGCTCGCGCAACACGTGCAGGTAGCGCGGGTCGTGGAACCGCATGCCGCCCGCACCCTGCACGACGGGCTCGACGATGATCGCCGCGAGCTCGTCGGCGTGCTGCTCGACGAGGTCGGCGAGGTGCTGGACGTACGCGGTGTCCAGCTCCGCCGGCGGTGCGTCCGCGAAGACCTGCTCCGGCAGGATTCCGCGCCACAGCGAATGCATCCCGCCCTCGGGGTCGCACACGGACATGGGGTTGAAGGTGTCGCCGTGGTAGCCGCCGCGCCACGTCAGCAGCCGCCGCTTCTCCGGGCGGTTGCGGGAACGCCAGTACTGCAGGCACATCTTGACCGCGACCTCGACCGACACCGAGCCGGAGTCGCACAGGAAGACGTGCCGCAGGTCCTCGGGCGTGATCTCGACGAGCTTCGCCGCGAGCCGGATGGCGGGCTCGTGCGTGAGCCCGCCGAACATCACGTGGCTCATCCGGCCGAGCTGCTCGGTGGCGGCCGCGTCCAGCACCGGGTGCCGGTAGCCGTGGATCGCGGCCCACCAGGACGACATGCCGTCGACCAGCTCGCGCCCGTCGGCGAGGGTGAGCCGGACACCGGAGGCCTCGATGACGAGCAACGGCTCCTGGGTGCCCGGCATCGGTCCGTACGGGTGCCAGACGTGCGCCTGGTCGAGCTTCAGCAGGTCGTCCACCCGCTGCACCCTAGGCCAGGCGCACCGGCAGGGTGTGCAGGCCGCGGATCAGCGTGCTGTCCCGCCACACCAGCGTCTCCGGCTCCGCGGCCAGCTCCAGGTTCGGGAACCGAGCCAGCAATTGCGTCAGCGCGACGTCGAACTCCAGCCGGGCCAGCGGGGCGCCCAGGCAGAAGTGCAGGCCGTGGCCGAACGCGACGTGCCCCTGCGCGGACCGCGTCACGTCGAGCTGGTCGGGGTTCTCGTAGCGCTCCGGGTCCCGGTTCGCCGCCACCAGCGACACCATCAGGATCTCGTCCGCGGGCACGGTGATGCCGCCCAGTTCGAGGGGTTCCTTGGTGTAGCGGAAGGTCGCGACGTTGATCGGCCCCTCCAGCCGGAGGAACTCCTCCGTGCTGGCGGGGATCAGCTCCGGCTTGTCCCTGAGGATCTGGAGCTGGTCCGGGTTGTTCAGCAGCGAGAACACCGCGTTGCCAATGAGGTTCACCGTCGTCTCGTGGCCCGCCACGAGCAGGAGGAACGCCATCGACACGAGCTCTTCGGTGCTCAGCCGGTCACCGGCGTCGGTGGCGTGCACGAGCGCGGAGAAGAACGTGTCGTCGGGCTCGGCCGCCTGCACCTTGCCGACGTGCTGGTACAGGAACCCCGCCATCGCCTCGCCGGCCGCCCGGACCTGGTCCGACGTGCCGAACGTGAGCAGCTGGTTGGACCACTCGCGGAACTCGTCGCGGTTGTCGATCGGGATGCCGAGCAGCTCGCAGATGACGGTGATCGGCAGCGGGAACGCGAACGTCTCCAGCAGGTCCACCACGTCGCCGTCGTTCAGCTTCGCGATCAGCTCCGCCGAGATCTCCTCCACCCGCGGACGCATCTTCTCGACGCGGCGGGCGGTGAACGCCTTGGTCACGAGCTTGCGCAGGCGGGTGTGGTGGGGCGGGTCCAGGTTCAGCATGTGCACGGCCAGCGAGTCGTCGAGCACGCGGCCCGCGTTCGGGTCGGTCGAGTGCACCTGCATGAGGTGACCGCCCGCGGCGACGTCCTTGCTGACCTTCGGGTCGGTGAGGGCGATCTTCGCCTCGTCGTACCGAGTCACGAGCCAGACCTTGAGCCCGCGCGGCGTGCGGACTTCCTTCACGGGGCCCTCGGCACGCAACAGGTCGTGCACTTCGTGCGGGTTCTGGACGTAGTCGTCGGGCAACTGGGTGAGTGTCGTCACCCAACCCAGTTAACCCCGTTTACTACCTCGTCGCCACTAATTCTCGAGCGGTGTCCGGAATTGAGGTCGCACAGGCGACGATCCCGGTCAATTCGGTCACGAAACCGAGAAAACGCGGCTACCGCTGGATCGTCACACCGCGGATGGTCTTGAGGTCACCGAAGAGCGACGGCGTCGTCTGCACCCGGTAGTTCTCGACCACCAGCATCTCCTTCGACCTGTCGCGCTTCTGCACCTCCAGGTGCACGGCGACCTGCCCCTCGTGCGACTTGAAGACGATCTTCAGCTCCTCGATCAGCTCGGGCGTCAGCGTCTTCGTGTGCAGGCCCAGGACGAGCGGCGGGTCCGCGTCGGGGTTGTTCTCCGCGTCGCTGATGTCGAGCGGGACGACGCCGTCGCCGAAGATCGCCATCTTGTCCTCGCGCCAGTTCACGCGGCCCTTCACGCACACCGCGGAGTCGAGCTCGAGGTCGTCGCGCAGCACCTCGTAGGACTTCGGGAAGAACAGCACCTCGATGGACGCGTCGAGGTCCTCGATCACCGTGATCGCCCACGGCAGGCCGTTCTTGTTCACCCGGCGCTCGATCGACGAGATCATGCCCGAGACGATCAGCTCGCCCTCCTTGGGCGGGTCGTCGAGCACGACCGCGATCGGGCGCGGCGCGAACTTGCGCAGGATGCGTTCCGCGCCGTCGAGCGGGTGCGAGGAGACGTAGAGGCCGAGCATCTCCTTCTCGAGGCTCAGCATCTGCTTGCGCGGGTACTCGTCCGTGCCGAACTTGAGGTGCGCCAGCGGTGAGCTGCTGTCGTCCTGGTCGTCGGAGCTGTCGCCGCCGAACAGGTCGAACTGGCCCTCCGCCTCCTTGCGCTTGATCGGGACGACCGCGTCGACCGCGTCCTCGTGGACCTGGATCAGCGACAGCCGGGTGTGGCCGAACGAGTCGAACCCGCCCGCCTTGATCAGCGACTCGATCACGCGCTTGTTGCAGGCGACGAGCTCGGACTTGTCCATGAAGTCCGTGAAGGACGTGTAGGCGCCCTTCTCCTTGCGGGTCTTGATGATCGAGTCGACGACGTTCGCGCCGACGTTGCGGATCGCGCCCAGGCCGAAGCGGATGTCCGTGCCGACCGCGGAGAACCGCAGCGCCGACTCGTTGACGTCCGGCGGGAGGACCTTGATGCCCAGGCGGCGGCACTCGGCGAGGTAGACGGCCGACTTGTCCTTGTTGTCACCGACGGAGGTGAGCAGCGCGGCCATGTACTCGGCGCGGAAGTTCGCCTTGAGGTAGGCGGTCCAGTACGAGATCAGGCCGTACGCGGCGGCGTGCGACTTGTTGAACGCGTAGCCGGCGAACGGGAGGATCGTGTCCCACAGCGCCTTGATCGCCTCGTCGGAGAAGCCGCGCGGGTCGTTGCGCATGCCCTCCTGGAAGCCCTCGAACTCCTTGGCCAGGACCTCGGCCTTCTTCTTGCCCATCGCCTTGCGGAGCACGTCCGCGCGGCCCATGGAGTAGCCCGCGACCTCCTGGGCGATGAACATGATCTGCTCTTGGTAGACGATCAGGCCGTGCGTCTCGCCGAGGATCTCCTTGAGCGGCTCGGCGAGCTGCGGGTGGATCGGCTTGACCTCCTGACGGCCGTTCTTGCGGTCCGCGTAGTCGTTGTGCGCGTTCACGCCCATCGGACCGGGGCGGTACAGCGCGCCGACGGCGACGATGTCCTCGAACGACGTCGGCTGCATGCGGCGCAGCAGGTCGCGCATCGGACCGCCGTCCAGCTGGAACACGCCGAGCGTGTCACCGCGGCCGAGCAGCGCGTAGGTCTCCGGGTCGTCCATCGGGAGCTTGTCGAAGTCCGGGACCGCTTCCTTGCCCCGGTTCATCTCGATGTTCTCGATGGCGTCGCCCATGACCGTCAGGTTGCGCAGCCCGAGGAAGTCCATCTTGAGCAGGCCGATGTTCTCGCACGACGGGTAGTCCCAGCCGGTGATGAACGAGCCGTCGTCGCGGTACCAGAGCGGGATGGAGTCGGACAGCGGGTCCTTCGACATGATGACCGCGCACGCGTGCACGCCGGCGTTGCGGATCAGGCCCTCGAGGCCGAGCGCGGTGTCGAAGATCTCCTTCACCTGCACGTCGGTCTCGAGCAGCGACCGGACCTCGGCCGCCTCGTTGTAGCGCGGGTGGCTCTTGTTGACGATGCCGTTGAGCGGGATGTCCTTCGCCATGATCGGCGGCGGCAGCGCCTTGGAGATCTTGTCGGCGATCGCGAAGCCCGGCTGACCGTGGTGCACGCGCGCCGAGTCCTTCAGCGCGGCCTTCGTCTTGATGGTGCCGAACGTGATGACCTGGGCGACCTTGTCGGCGCCGTACTTCTCGCTCGCGTACCGGATCATCTCGCCGCGGCGGCGGTCGTCGAAGTCGATGTCGATGTCGGGCATGGCGGTGCGCTCAGGGTTCAGGAACCGCTCGAACAGCAGGCCGTGCGGGATCGGGTCGATGTTCGTGATGCCCATCGCCCACGACACCGCGGCGCCCGCCGCCGAACCACGGCCGGGGCCGACGCGGATGCCCACGCTGCGGGCGTAGTTGATCAGGTCGGCGACGATGAGGAAGTACGCCGGGAAGCCCTTGTCGATGATGACCTGGGCCTCGTAGTCGCAGCGCTCGATGTACTCCTGCGGCACGGACGAGTCGCGGAAGCGCCACTCCAGGCCGCGCCGGATCTCCTTGCGGAACCAGGACGCCTGGTCCTCGCCCTCGGGGACCTCGAAGTTCGGGATCCGGTCCTTGATCGACCAGATGTCCTCGTACGACTCGACCATCTCCGCGACGAGCAGCGTGTTGTCACACGCCTCCGGCAGGTCCTTCCAGATCTGCCGCATCTCGTCGGACGACTTCAGGTAGTAGCCGTCGCCGTCGAACTTGAACCGGTTCGGGTCGGTCAGCATCTTGCCGGACTGCACGCAGAGCAACGCGGAGTGCGTGTCGGCCTGGTCCTTGGTGACGTAGTGGCTGTCGTTGGTCGCGAGCGGCGGGATGCCGAGCTTGCGGCTGATGTCCAGCAGGCCCTCGCGGACCCTGGTCTCGATGTCGAGGCCGTGGTCCATCAGCTCGAGGAAGAAGTTCTCCTTGCCGAAGATGTCCTGGTAGTCGGCGGCGGCCTTGAGCGCCTCGTCGACGTGGCCGAGCCGCAGCCGGGTCTGCACCTCGCCGGACGGGCAGCCGGTCGTCGCGATGATGCCGTCGGAGTGCTGCGCGACGAGCTCGCGGTCCATGCGGGGCTTGTAGTAGTAGCCCGTCTTGCTGGCCTCGGTGTGCAGCCGGAAGAGGTTGCGCAGGCCGTCCGCGTTGCGCGCCCACATCGTCATGTGGGTGTAGGCGCCGGAGCCGGAGATGTCGTCGCTGCGCTGACCCGGGTCGCCCCAGTAGACCGGCTTCTTGTGCAGGCGGTTGTGCGGCGCGAGGTAGGCCTCGATGCCGATGATCGGCTTGATGCCGGTCCGCACGGCCGTTTGGTAGAACTCGTCCGACCCGTACATGTTGCCGTGGTCGCTCATGCCGACGGCGGTCATGCCGAGCCGCCCGGCCTCCTCGAACAGCGGTGCCACCTTCGCCGCGCCGTCGAGCATCGAGTACTCGGTGTGCACGTGCAGGTGCACAAACGAGTCCGCCACGGGCAACCCCCTTGTGTAGCAAGCGTTTCTGCGCGAACAAGGGACTCTCACGTCCTAGCGCCCGCCAACCCTACAGGCCGCGCGGCGAGGTGGTCGCGCGCGGCACGCGGGAGTTGCCGAACCGCCTGGTGGGCACCGCGTGATCACGATCCGGCGGGCGGTGACACGGAGATCGCCACCGCCGGGTAGCGTTCAATTCGTGGTGGCCCCCGATCCCGTAGACGCCCGCCTGCTCGCCGTGCTGGCCGAGTCGGGCCGCGCGGCCGTGCACGAGCTCGCGCAGCGGCTGGGCATGGACCCGCGCGAAGCCGCCATGCGCCTCATCACGCTCTCCGGCAGCGGCCTGCCGGTGCTCGTCGGCGTCGAGTGCGACCCGAACGGTGTTCGCCGGGCCCTCGCGAACGCCGCCGCCTACGGCAACTACTTCGGCCCGCCCCAGTCCGGCCCGTACGCCGTGCACCAGAGCGGGCCGCAGCAACTCCCGCAGCAGTACGGCCCGCAGGGCCCGGTCAGCCAGCCGTTCCCGGCCCAGCCGCAGGCGCAGCCCCAGCCGCAGGCCACCTGGGGCCCGCCGCAGTCGGCCGGGTGGGTGCGCGCGGACCAGCCGCAGCCCAAGCCCGTCTCGCGCACCGGCAAGGTCGGCTCGACGCTCGAGGCGGACAGCCTGGAGGGCTCCCACCTGCAGATCCAGCTGGTCGAGGTGGTCGACCCGGCCGACTTCCTCTTCACCGCGGCCGGCTACAAGCTCGCCGAGGGCGAGCGGGCCGTCGTCGTGCACACCGAGGTGACGAACGCCTCGCAGGTCTCCTACACCTCGCTGCCGGACATGTACCTCGTCCTGGTGACGAAGACCGGCGAGACCGTCACGAAGGCGCCGGTCTCGCTGTCGTCGCGTCCCGCGCACAAGCTCGGCGTGCAGCCAGGCGAGACCGCCGGCGGCCACACGGTGTTCGTGCTGCCGGACGAGACCGAGGTCATCCAGGTCCGCTGGAGCGTGCGGCCCGAGGTGGACCTCAACACCCTCGTCTGGACTATCGACGACTGAGCACGTCCAGCGCCGCGCCGTGCACCCCCGGCGCGGCGGCGACGTACTCGGTGGTGTCGATCGTCCACGGCTTGCCGTCGAGACCGGTCACGACACCGCCGGCTTCGTGCACGAGCAGCACACCGGACGCGTGCGCGCGCACGTTGTCGTGCTGCCAGTGCACGTCCATCCGCCCGGCGGCGACCTGTGCGAGCTGGTGCGTCACCGGCACGGAGATCCGGACGTAGAGAGCTTCCTTGGCCATCGCGCTGAACGCGGCGCCCATCCGGTCCGCCATCTCCGGTCCCCGGCCGGGCTGGGCCTGGCCGGTGCCCGCGAGCGCGCCGTCGAGCGAGGTCTTGTCCGAGACGGTCAGCCGCACGCCGTTGAGGAACGCGCCGCCGCCCTCGGTGGCCGTGAACATCTCGTCGAACAGCGGGAAGTACACGACGGCGAGCACGGGCCGGCCGTCGCGGACCAGGCTGACGCCGATGTTCCAGTCGGTCATGCCGTGGATGGCGTTGAGGTTGCCGCCGACGGGGTCGATCAGCCACCACTCGCCGTCGCCGATCGGGCCGGAGCCGTGCTCGTCGTTCAGCCAGCGGGCGGCGGGGTTGATCTCGGTCAGCTCGGGCTCGAGCAGGTCGACGACGGCCTCGTCGTTGGCGCGGACGGCGGCGAGCACGTCGGCGAGGCCCGACGTGCGCGACTCGGTCGAGTAGCGCTTGAGCAGGCGCGCTCCGGCACGGCGGACGGCGGCGGTGGTGGGGACGAGCACGGCTTCCTCCAGGATGGGTGGTCATGCAAGCGGATCTGAACCTGCTGACGGTGCTGGACGCCCTCCTCGAGGAGGGCAGCGTGATGGGTGCCGCGCAACGGCTGCACCTGTCGTCCCCCGCGGTCAGCAGGACGCTGGGACGGATCAGGAAGGTGACCGGCGACGACATCCTCGTGCGGACGGGCCACTCGATGACGCCGACGCCGTACGCGCTGGGCATCGCCGACGAGGTGCGCCGGCTGGTGCGGGAGGCCAACGCCGTGCTCGCGCCGAGCAGGGAGCTGGACCTCGCGTCGCTGGACCGCACGTTCACGGTGCAGTGCCACGACGCGCTGGCGTCGTCGCTGGTGCCCGTGCTGGTAGGGAGGATCGCGGAGCTGGCGCCCGGCGTGCGGCTGCGGGTGCTGGCGGAGCAGTCCGCCGACACCGACGACCTGCGGCACCGGGTCGACCTGGAGCTCGGTGGCGGCGCCCCGGTGCTGCCGGAGTTCCGCTCCGAGACGCTCGGCACCGACCCGATCGCCGTGGCGATGCGGGCGGGCCACCCGTGCGCCGGCCACCTCGACCTGGCCGCCTACGCCTCCCAGCCGCACGTGCTGGTGTCGCGGCGAGGCAGGCTGACCGCACCGATCGACGACCAGCTGGCGGCGCAGGGCCTGCACCGGAGGGTCATCGCGACGGTGGCGACCGTGCACTCGGCCCTGCAGATCGCGGCGGCGAGCGACGTCCTGGTCACCACCACCACGGTGCTCTGCCGGCCGTTGATCGAGGCGTTCGGGCTGGTCACCCGGCCGTTGCCGGCCGAGTCGCCGGAGGCTCCGATCAACTGCAACTGGCACCAGCGCTACGACTCGGACCTCGCGCACGCCTGGTTGCGCGACCAGGTGCGGGCGACTCTCGCCGAGGCGCTAGGGCAGCGGTAGGGCCACGACGCCGGCGAAGCGCGGCGACTCGGCCTCGTCGAGCATGGCGGCGGCCACGGTCTCCCGGCTGACCTTCGCGGTCAGGTCGAGCGGCGGCGCCTCGTCCAGTCCGACGGTGCGGCGGCCCGGGCTCTCCGGCTCGTCGCTGAGCACCCCGGCGTGGAAGACCGTGCCCCCGGCCGCGAGCACGGCGGTGTCGGCCGCGACCTTGTCCGGGATCCGGTCGCCGAGGAACTTCTCCAGCACGGCGGCGCCCTCCCCGGCCGCCTCGGCGGACGGGCCCGTGCCGTACGCGCCGAGCCAGATGATGCGCGCCGGGTTCGCCGCGACGACCGCCGCGGCGCCGTCGGACAGCACGCCGGCGGTGTCCGTGCCCAGGCCCGAGAGGACGACCGCGTCCGGGCCGACGACCGCGGCGACGCTCGCCGGGTCGGTGACGTCGGCCGCGACCTTGCGGAGGTTCGCGTGGTCGAGGCCGATCCGCTCGGGGTCGCGGGCGACGGCCGTGACGGTGTGGCCGCGGTCCAGGGCCTGCCGGGTCAGCGCGGACCCGGTCCGGCCGGAGGCTGCGAGAACGATGATCTCCATGCCGAAGACGCTATTGAGCACACCGATTAACATCAAGTGCAACGTCGTCAAGCCATGATTAACCGCGACGCAATCAGCCTTCGTCGCGCAGCTTCTCCAGCGCCTGCGCCAGGTCGTCCGGGTACTCCGAGGTGAACGCGACCCACTGCCCGTCGGCCGGGTGGTGGAAGCCGAGCTGGCGCGCGTGCAGCCACTGCCGCGTGACGCCGAGGCGCTTGGCCAGCGTCGGGTCGGCGCCGTAGGTCAGGTCGCCGACGCACGGGTGGTGCAGCGCCGAGAAGTGCACGCGGATCTGGTGCGTGCGGCCGGTCTCCAGGTGGACCTCGACGAGCGACGCCGCGCGGAACGCCTCCATCACCTCGTAGTGCGTGATCGACGGCTTGCCGGAGTTCATGACCGCGAACTTGTAGTCGTGCTTCGGGTGGCGGTCGATCGGCGCGTCGATGGTGCCCTTGATCGGGTCGGGGTGGCCCTGCACGATCGCGTGGTAGACCTTGTCGACCGTGCGCTCCTTGAAGGCGTGCTTGAGCGCCGAGTACGCGGACTCGGACTTCGCCACGACCATCACGCCCGTGGTGCCGACGTCGAGCCGGTGCACGACGCCCTGGCGCTCGGCGGCACCGGAGGTGGCGACGCGGTGCCCGGCGGCGGCGAGCCCGCCCACGACGGTCGGGCCGGTCCAGCCCGGCGACGGGTGCACGGCGACGCCGACGGGCTTGTCGACGACGATGATGTCGTCGTCCTCGTGGATGATCTCCAGCCCCTCGACCGGGATCGCCTGCACGGTGATCGGCTGCGGCGGCGCGGGCAGCGTGATCTCGAGCATCGACCCGGCCGTGAGCCGGTCGGACTTGCCGACGACCCGGCCGTCGACCAGCACGTCGTCGGCGTCGGCGATGGCCGCGACGGCGGTGCGGGACAGCCCGAGCAGCTTCGCGAGGCCGGCGTCGACGCGCATGCCGTCCAGACCGTCGGGAATCGGCAGCGTTCGGTAACCGCTCACGCGGGGGCCTCGACCTTCTTCTGGCTTGGGTTCACCTCGTGGCGCTGAGCTGGGAGTTCTTCACCAGCACCCACACGGGGCAGAGCCCTGAACCTACCAGCAGCGGCTATTTCGGCTCCTGCTGCCCGTCCTGCACCGCCGGTGCGCCGGCCGGAGTGTCCGCCGGAGCGTCGGCCGCCGCGGGGGCCGGGGCCGGTGCGGGCGCCGGGGTCAGGGTGGTGGCGGCGTCGTCGTCCTTGCCGATGGTCCCGTCGTAGTCGTGCTGCATGAGCGCGAGCACGATGACCGTCGCGCCACCGCCGACGATCGCCATGTCGGCGATGTTGAACACCGGCCACACCGCGCCGTACGGGTCGAACAGCGACAGGAAGTCCACGACGTGACCGCGCATCGGCCCCGGTTCGCGGAAGAGCCGGTCGGCGAGGTTGCCGACGGCACCGCCCAGCACCAGGCCGAGCCCCACGGCCCAGCCCTGCGAGCGGAGGTTGCGCGAGATCCAGACGATGAACCCGGCGACGCCGAACGCGATCAGCGCGAGGATCCACGTCCAGCCCTCCGCCAGCCCGAACGCGGCGCCGGGGTTGCGGACGAACGTCAGGTAGAGCAGGCCGCCGAAGACCTTGATCGGGTCGGCGCCCTCGAGGAACGCGACCGACAGCACCTTGGTCAGCACGTCGAACGCCAGCACGCCGCCGGCGAGGACCGCGACGAGCTTGGTCTTCGGCTCCGGCAGCGACCCGGTGAAGGAGAACGCCTCGGCGTCGTCGTCCCCGCGCTCGGGCTCGCCCGCGGGCACCACGGCCGCGACGACAGGCTTCTCCGGTTCGCTGACCTGCGGTTCCGCCGGTTTGTCCGCGACCTCGGCGGAGACCTTCTCCTCGGCCTTGGGCTCGTCAGTCACCAGGTCATTGTCCACTTACAGGACTACGCGAGGAACGGCGGCAGGGTTCGGCCGTCGTCCTCGGCGACCCAACGGCCGCCCTGCCGCGCGTACGTCCACTTCGGACCCTCGACGACGAGAGTGCGCAGCGCGGCGATCAACCGGTCGACGTGCTCGGCGGTCGTGCCGAGACCGATCGACGCGCGCACGGCGCGATCTTCGTGCGCCCCGGCCTTCTTGACGAGACGGCCCACGATCACGTGCGCGCAGAACGCGCCGTCACGCACGCCGATGCCGTACTCGGCCGAGAGCGCCGCCGCGAGGAAGCCCGCGTCGAAGCCGGAGACGGTGAAGCTCACGACGCCGACCTTGTCCGCGTCGGTCAGGATCGCCAGCTCGCGGAAGCCCGGGATCGTCCGCAGGCCCTCGCGCAGCCGCGTGAGCAGCTCCTGCTCGTGCGCGACGGTCTGCTCCCAGTGCCGCGACAGGATCTCGCAGGCCGCGGCCAGCGCGTGCACGCCGACGACGTTGGGGCTGCCGGCCTCGTGCCGCTCGGGCACCGCGGACCAGGCCACGCCGAGCCGGTCGCCGTGGTCGGTCACCTTGGCCGTGGCGCCGCCGCCCACCAGGTACGGCTCGGCCTGCTGCAGCCAGTCGGCGCGGCCGACGAGCACGCCGGCGCCGAAGGGCGCGTAGATCTTGTGGCCGGAGAACGCGACGTAGTCGACGTCGAGCTCACGGGCGTCGATCGGGCGGTGCGGGGCGAGCTGGGCGGCGTCGAGCGCGATGCGCGCGCCGTGGCGGCGGGCGACCTTCGCGAGCTCGGCGACCGGCCACAGCTCCCCCGTGACGTTGGACGCCCCGGTGACGATCACGAGCCGCGGACCGACCGGGGCGGCGGCCAGGGCCCGGTCCAGCGCCGCGAGGGCCGCGCCGGACGACGTGGGTGCGGGAACGCGCTGGACGTGCCGGCCGCGCCAGGGCAGCAGCGCCGCGTGGTGCTCGCTGTCGAACAGCACGACGGCGGTGCCGCGGGGGACGCTGCGGGCCAGCAGGTTCAGCGAGTCCGTGGTGTTGCGGGTGAAGACGACGGCGTCGGACGAGCGCGCCCCGACGAACTTGCGCACGCGGTCGCGGGCCTGCTCGTAGACGCGGGTCGAGACCTGCGAGGCGAACCCGGCCCCGCGGTGCACGCTCGCGTACCAGGGCAGCAGCTCGTCGACGGCGTCGCGCACCTCCTGCAGGCACGGCGCGCTCGCCGCGTGGTCGAGGTTGGCGTAGGTGACGCGCTCCCCGGTGACGAGCGGGACCCGCAGGTCGGCGCCGACGACGGCCGGAACCGCGGTGCCGGTGACGAGGGAGCCGGTGGTGCCGGGGGTGATCGCGAGCGTCATCGAGCTGCCTCCGAGGCCAGGGGCCCCGTGCTGCGAAAGGCCCGCGCTTGACCGGCGCCCTGCGCGCCGGACCAGGTCCTCACCAAGGGCACCCCACCGCGGTTGGAGGGTTGCCGGCCAGCAAGCTTGGGCTTGACGCTGGCTCTCATGACCTGCCGACGACGTTAGCGGAGGGTCGTGGCGCGCGTCGACACCCGATCACATCGTGAGAAGCCTCGCAGGCCGATCATTCCCCGGTCTCGCCCTTCCAGCGCGCGTAGCGACCGGCCCGGTCGACCGCGCGGACGCGCCGTTCGGAGGCTTCCCGCGCCTCCTCGGTGGTGACGATGAGCAACTGGTCGTCGGTCTGCAGCCGGGTCGTCGGCTGTGGCGTGAAGCTCTTGCCCGAGCGCACCACGAGGCTCACCGTGGCGCCGCTCGGCAGCAGCAGCTCGGACATGTAGACGCCGTGCAGCTTCGAGCCGCGCTGGATGTGCACCTGCAGCAGTTCCGCACCCAGCTCGTCGAGCGGCGAGGAGTCGACCTGGACCTCCTGCGGCTCCCCCGCCCGCACCAGCCCGAGGCGCCGCGCGAGGAACGGCAGCGTCGTGCCCTGCACCACCGTGAGCACGATGACCAGCACGAACACCACGTCGACCAGTTCGCGCGCGCCCTCGACCCCCTGGATCAGCGGGATCAGCGCGAACACGATCGGCACCGCGCCCCGCAGCCCCGACCACGAGAGGAACGCCTGTTCCCGCCAGGGCACCTTGAACGGCAGCGACGACAGCACGACCGACAGCGGCCGGGCCACGAACGTCAGCACCACCCCGGCGACCAGCGCGGGGAACAGCACGTCCAGCAACCGCGTCGGCGAGGCGTAGAGGCCGAGCAGGACGAAGAGCCCGATCTGGGCGAGCCAGCCGAGCCCCTCGGCGAACGAGAGCGTGTCGGCGCGGTGCGGCAGGCGGAAGTTGCCGAGGACGAGCGCGGCGACGTAGGTCGCGAGGAACCCGGACGCGTGCGCGAGATCGCCCGCGGTGTAGGCCATCACGCACACCGCGACGGTGGCGAGCGGGTACAGGCCGGTGGCGGGCAGCGCCGCGCGCCGGAGCCCCGCACCGCCGAGGAAGCCCAGCGCCACACCGATGAGCGCGCCCGCGGCCAGTTCGTAGAGCACCAGCAGCGGCGCCGTCCACGAGATCTGGTCGGACGAGGCCAGCAGCACGACGGCGATGTAGACCGGCGCGTCGTTGAGCCCCGACTCCAGCTCGAGCGCGCCGGTGAGCCGGGCACCGACACCGAGCGACCGCAGGACGCTGAACACCGCGGCCGCGTCCGTGGACGACAGCACCGCGCCCCACAGCAACGCCATCCGCCAGTCGAGGCCCAGCAGGAAGTGCAGCGCCGTGCCCGTCACGGCGACGCTGACCACAACGGCCACTGTGGACAGTGCCACGCCCAGCCACAGCGACGTCTTGACCGCGTGCCAGCGGGTCGTGAGACCGCCCTCGGTCAGGATCAGCACGAGGGCGGCGATGCCGAGCGACTGCGTGAGATCGGCGTCGTCGAACTTGATGCCGAAAGCCGCCTCGCCGAGCAGCACCCCGATCCCGAGGTACAGCAACAGCGAAGGCAGCCCGAGACGCGTCGACACCCGCACCGCGACCACGGAGATCAGCAGTACGGCAGCGCCGATGCCCAGAACGACCGTGACGTCACCCACCCGGACCATTCTGGTTGATCACCACCGATCTGGACGAATCAGACGCGTCAACAACTCCAGCCGTTCGCACCTAGCAGCCACGTGCGCGGTGGAGCACGTTGGCCAATGGCTCAATCCCAACCCTGCACGGAGTTGAACCATGAGGATCCTGATCGCGCTGGCGGCCGCCTTGACGGTGGCCGGAGCAACCACGGCGCACGCAGCCGCTCCGGCGGCTCTCGCGGCACCGAACATCTCGGTCGCGAACATCCAGTCGCACCTGTCCCAGTTCCAGTCCATCGCGACCGCCAACGGCGGCAACCGCGCCCACGGCCGACCGGGGTACCTGGCCTCGGTCAACTGGGTGAAGGGCAAGCTCGACGCGGCGGGCTTCACGACGCGCGTGCAGTCGTTCACCAACGGCGGCGCGACCGGCTACAACCTGATCGCCGACTACCCCGGCGGCGACGCGAACAACGTCGTCATGCTGGGCGGTCACCTCGACAGCGTCACCGCGGGCCCCGGCATCAACGACAACGGCTCGGGCTCCGCGTCGCTGCTCGAGGTGGCGCTGCAGATGAAGGCCACCGGCTTCCAGCCCACCAAGCACGTCCGGTTCGGCTGGTGGGGCGCGGAGGAACGCGGCCTGGTCGGCTCGACCTACTACGTGAACTCCCTCGCCAGCGCGGACAAGTCGAAGATCAAGGCGTACCTGAACTTCGACATGACGGGCTCGCCGAACCCCGGCTACTTCGTCTACAGCGCGTCCGGTCAGCCCTCCGGCTCGCTGGCCCTGCAGCAGAGCCTGCAGGCGGGCTTCACGTCGATCAGCGTCCAGACCGAGCTGACCAGCGTGGGCGGCCGCTCCGACCACGCGGCGTTCGCCCGCGCGGGCATCCCGGTCGGCGGCACCTTCACCGGCGCCGAGGGCACGAAGACCTCGGCGCAGGCGCAGAAGTGGGGCGGCACGGCCGGCCAGGCCTTCGACCGCTGCTACCACGCGTCGTGCGACACCCTGTCGAACATCAACGCCACGGCGCTCGACCGCAACGCGGACGTGATCGCCTACACCTTGTGGGCGACGGCGGCCTGATGCGTTAACACCTGCACGGCCTCGTCGAGCACCGGTTCGACGAGGCCGGGCAGCGTCGCCTGCATCTGCACCTGCCCGAGGTAGAGGCTGAACGCGATCAACGCCCGCTTCCGCGCGTGGTCCCGGCCGAACCCCAGCCGCACGAACAACTCGGTGAGGTACCCGAGGCGCTTCTCGGTGACCCGTCGCAGGACCGGCGCGATCACCTCGTGGTCGGCGGCGGCCTGCAACGCCATCTCCACCGACCCTTTGCGCGTGCGGTCGAGCACGGTGCCGAAGAGGGTCTTCAGCTTGTCGTGCGGCGACTTCCCGGCCTCGACCAGCTCGATGACCTTCTCGGTGTGCTCCCGCTCCCACCGCTCGACCGTCGCCTTGAGCAACGCCTCCCGGTTCGGGAAGTGGTGGTAGACGCTGCCCTTGGTGGCCCCCGCCCGCGCCGCCAACGGCTCGATCGCGACGGCGGCGAGCCCACCCTCGGCCAGCGCTCTCAGCGCCATCTCAGTCCAGTCGTCCTTCGTCCTCCGCACCACACTTTCATACGCTACCGTACGGTCCAGGAACATACGGCAGCGTATGGAAGGGGATCCTCATGATCAGGAACGTCCACACCCGCGACCTCGGCGTGCCCGCCGGCCAGTTCGTCGACCGCATGCCCGAACTCTGGCCACCGGCCTGGGGCAAGCAGGAGTTCGACCGCCCGCTGGGCGTGGGCGCCGACGGCGGGCACGGCCCGATCCGCTACCGCTGCACCTCCTGCACGCAGGGCACGTCGATCACCTTCGCGTTCACCCGGCTCTCGGGCAGCCACACGCTGTCGGCGTCGGGCACCGTGCTGCGGCACGAGCTGGTGGGCACCTTCGGCCTGGTCGACCGCGTGCGGTGGGCGCTGGCGATCCACTGGCTGCACGACGCGTGCCTCGAGGACTTCCTCGACGCCTGCGAACGCGCCGCCGGCCGGGAACCGGTCGCGCCGGCCCGGTGGTCGGCCTGGGTGCGGCTGGTGCGACGGGCCTTCGCGCCGCGGAAGCGCCAGGCCCAACGCGCGTGACGTGGTGAGTGGGTGCCTGGGGTGGCGAGGAACCCCGTCGCGCCGGTGGGCGGGGCGGTGGGGCGACAAGGCGGCAGGGCGCGGGGCCGCGGGGCCGCAGGGCGGCAAGGCGGCGAGGCGGCGGGGTCGCAGGGCGCAGGGCGGCGAGGCGGCGGGGTCGCAGGGCGCAGGGCGGCAAGGCGGCGGAGGGCAGGGCCGCAGGGCCGCAGGGCGCAGGGCCGCAGGGCGCAGGGCCGCAGAGGCGGGTGGCAAGGCGGCAAGGGCGGGGCGGCAGGGTAGCGGGATGGCGGGGCTGCAACGAGAAACCCGCCACACCAGCCGGGCGGAGCGACCCACCGCCGGCGAGAAACCCGCCGCACCAGACACACGACCGTTCCGGGAACGGCTGCCTTCCCGCCACCCGCGCCCGAGCACCCGCTCACCGCTGTCCGAGCCGCCCCACACGTCGCGGAAGTGGAACTGCGCCGGATCCGGAAGCGGCAGCCCCTCCACGACCCTGGTGGATCCGGCATCCGCGTCGTGCCGAAGCGGGTGCACGCGTCGTACCGCAACGGGTGCACGCGTCATGCCTCGGCGGGTGCCGCCGGCGCGCCGTCCGGCACCAGAGCCGAAGCCAGGGAGGCGGCCTCGCACTCCGGCCACACCTGCTCCGGCCACACCCGGTGGCTGGGCCGGGGCGCGGCAGGCACCCCGGCCCGGCGGTCAGGGCCTCATCGCACCCCCTCGGCGCAGTCGAGCAGGACCGGGGTGTCACCCAGCGCCCCGTAGAGGTCGCCGCCATCCGTCAGCGACACGAACGACGCGCCGCTGGGCACCGAGATCCCGCGACCCGGGTTCTCGAACAACCCGGTGTCGCCCCAGGACGACCGCGCCAGCACGTGGCCGTGCGCGTTGACCGCCACCGCCTCGGACACGCCACCAAACGGCTCGCTCACGGCACCGGACGCGTCCCACCGCACGACCTCGGAGCCGGCGACCCCCACCGCGTACGACCCGCGCACCGCACGCACCTGCACGTCGCCGAGCGGCACGACGCCCGCGGCGCGCACCCACCGCGCACCGGCGGAGGACGACACGAGCACCGAGCCGTCGTCCGCCAGGCCCACGGGCTCGAAGGACGCGTCCGTGCCCGGAACCCGTTGCGGCACAGCGGACCCCGCCGGCCACACCACCGGCTTGCCGTCGGAGCGGCCCAGCACGTCGCCGCGCTCGTTCACGTCGAGCGCCTCCACCCGGTACTCGCCGGGTAAGCCCTGCAGGGACTGGTGAACCCCTGCCTGCCACCGGGAAGCCGCCGGGAACGTGTACGCCGACAGCACTACCACACCCGACGAGTTGACGTCGCGCGCCACCGTCACGTTGCGGAAGAACGACAACTGGTCGACCAGCTGCCCGTCCTGCCACACCAGCACGGTGCTGCCGTCCGCGGTGGAGAGCGACCCGTTGCCCACGGCGAACGAGCCCGCAGCGGACGCCACCCCGCCCGGACGCACCGCCGGCGGCACCGGCAGTTCGACGAACTCCCAGTTCTCGCAGGCGGAAACCGGGTCCGCCGACGCGGGCGCCACCGCGAGAGCCGAAAGCAGCAGCGCGCCCACCAGAACGCGCCATCCCCCAGTCATGACCATCGCACTCCCCTTTGCCGAGTTGGTCTTGCGAACAGGACCGTAGCGACGGGGTCTGACAGTTTTCGGGCCGGAACGATGGAGGGGCCGCCGTCCGAAGACGACGACCCCTCCATCGAGTGAAGATCAGGCCTTGGCCACGGCCACCTTGACCTTCAGGCCGTCACCCACGGTCCCTTCCGCCACACCGGAACCGAAGACCACCGACGAGGTCAGGGTCTCCGCCTGCACGAACTCCAGGTGCGGCTCCACCGCGGAGCGCACGGACTCCGGCAGCTCCAGCGTCAGCGTGATCCGGTCGGACACGTCGAGCTGGGCGTCCTTGCGCGCCTGCTGCACCACGCGCACCAGGTCGCGCGCCACACCCTCGGCCTCCAGCGACGGCGTCACCACCGTGTCGAGCACGACGACGCCCGCACCGCCCGGCAACGCGGCCGTGGCGGCCGGATCCGTTGCCACCAGGCGCTGTTCGTACTCGCCCTCGACCAGCTCGACCCCCGCGGCGACGACCCGGCCGTCCTCGAGCGCCCAGTCACCGGCCTTGACGGCCTTGATCACCTTCTGCACGTCCCGCCCGAGCCGCGGCCCGGCGGCGCGCGCGTTCACGACGAGCTGGAACTGCCCGTGGGCGTCGACATCCGTGGACAGTGCGACCTCCTTGACGTTGACCTCGTCGCGGACGATCCCGGCGAAGTCCTCCAGGGAGGCCGCCACCGGCGACGCGACCGTCAGGCGCGCCAACGGAAGCCGCACGCGCAGCTTGTTCGCCTTGCGCAGCGACAGCGCCGTGGAACACACGTCGCGCACCTCGTCCATCGCCGCCACCAGCGCGTCGTCGGCCGGCAGGTCCGACACCGACGGGAAGTCCGCCAGGTGCACCGAACGGCCGCCGGTGAGCCCGCGCCACACGACCTCGGTCGTGTACGGCAGCAGCGGCGCCGCCACGCGCGTCACGACCTCCAGCACGGTGTGCAGGGTGTCGATCGCGTCCTGCTCACCGTCCCAGAACCGCTGCCGCGACCGGCGCACGTACCAGTTCGTCAGCACCTCCAGGTACTCGCGCACCAGCTGGCACGCACCGGAGATGTCGTAGGCGTCCATCGCCGCCTGGACGTCGCGCACCAGGTCGTGCGTCTTCGCGAGCGCGTACCGGTCGAGCACGTTCTTCGAGTCGACGCGCCACGTGCCCTCCTTGCCGGAGGCGTTGGAGTACAGCGCGAGGAAGTACCAGGAGTTCCACAGCGGCAGCACGGCCTGGCGCACCGCCTCGCGGATGCCGCGCTCGGTCACCACCAGGTCGCCGCCGCGCAGGATCGGCGACGCCATCAGGAACCAGCGCATCGCGTCCGAGCCGTCGCGGTCGAAGACCTCGTTGACGTCCGGGTAGTTCTTGAGCGACTTGGACATCTTCGCGCCGTCGTCACCGAGCACGATGCCGTGCGCCACGCAGTCGCGGAACGCAGGCCGGTCGAACAGCGCCGTCGCGAGCACGTGCAGCGTGTAGAACCAGCCGCGCGTCTGGCCGTTGTACTCGACGATGAAGTCGCCGGGGTAGTGGTTCTCGAACCACTCCGCGTTCTCGAACGGGTAGTGCACCTGCGCGAACGACATCGACCCCGACTCGAACCAGCAGTCGAGCACGTCCGGGATCCGGCGCATGGTCGACCGGCCGCTCGGGTCGTCCGGGTTCGGCCGCGTCAGCTCGTCGATGAACGGCCGGTGCAGGTTGTCCGGGCGGACGCCGAAGTCGCGTTCCAGCTCGTCCAGCGACCCGTACACGTCCGTGCGCGGGAACTCCGGGTCGTCCGACACCCACACGGGCAGCGGCGAACCCCAGTACCGGTTGCGCGAGATGTTCCAGTCGCGCGCGTTCTCGAGCCACTTGCCGAACTGGCCGTCCCTGATGTGGCCGGGCACCCAGTTGATCTGCTGGTTGAGCTCGACCATCCGGTCCTTGAACTGCGTGACCGCGACGAACCACGCCGACAGCGCGCGCTGGATCAGCGGGTTGTTGCAGCGCCAGCAGTGGGGGTAGGGGTGGTCGTAGGTCTCGTGGCGCAGCAGCAGACCGGCCTCGCGCAGGTCGCGGGTGATCAGCTTGTTCGCCTCGAAGACGTGCACGCCCGCGTACGGACCGGCCTCGGCGGTGAACGTGCCGTCCGGGCCGACCGGCACGACGACCTCGATGCCCGCCGCGTCCGTCACGACCTTGTCGTCCTCACCGAACGCCGGTGCGATGTGGACGATGCCCGTGCCGTCCTCGGTGGTCACGTAGTCCGCGGCCAGCACCTGGTGGGCGTTCTCGCGGCCCACGAAGAAGTCGAACGGCGGCAGGTACTTCCTGCCGACCAGGTCGGAGCCCTTGCATCGGGCGACGACCTCGGGCTCCTCGCCCAGCTCGCGCGCGTAGGCGGCGACGCGGGCCTCGGCCAGCAGGTACTTCGCGCCGTCCGGGCCCACGACCGTCACGTAGTCGACGTCCGGGTGCACGGCGGCGGCCAGGTTGCTCGGCAGCGTCCACGGCGTGGTCGTCCAGACCAGGGCCTTCTCACCGGACTCCAGGCGCAGCGCGACCGTGACGGCCGGGTCCTGCCGGTCGCGGTAGGCGTCGTCCATCTTGGTCTCGGTGTTGGACAGCGGCGTCTGGCAGCGCCAGCAGTACCAGAGCACCCGGAAGCCCTCGTAGATCAAGCCCTTGTCCCACAAGGCCTTGAACGCCCACATGACGCTTTCCATGTAGTCGAGGTCGAGCGTCTTGTAGTCGTTGTCGAAGTCGACCCACCGGGCCTGGCGCGTCACGTAGTCGCGCCACTGGTCCGTGTACTGCAGCACGGACGTGCGGCAGGCGTCGTTGAACTTCTCGATGCCCAGCTCGTCGATCTCGTGCTTCTGCGAGATGCCGAGCTGCTTCTCCGCCTCGTACTCGGCGGGCATGCCGTGCGTGTCCCAGCCGAACCGGCGCTCGACGTGCTTGCCGCGCATCGTCTGGTAGCGCGGCACGACGTCCTTGACGTAGCCGGTCAGCAGGTGCCCGTAGTGCGGCAGGCCGTTGGCGAACGGCGGGCCGTCGTAGAAGACGAACTCGTTGTCGCCGTTCTCCCCCGCGGGGTTGCGGTCGACGCTCGCCTGGAAGGTCCGGTCGTCCTTCCAGTACCCGAGCACGTCCTGCTCGAGGTCCGGAAAGGACGGCTGCGCCGGAACCTCGTCGGCGCCGGCTCGGGGGTAGGCCATCTCCACTGCTCCTCGCGGTCGTGTGCGACACGCGAGGACGACACACGCCGACAGGGCTCGGCGGGCCGCGGTACCACCCCGCTTGCTCACCTGACGGCGAGCCTCTCGTTTTCGGCTGTGACGGGCCGGCCCGTCCGGTTCTACCGGGGCTCGCGCCCGTTCTTCCGGAGGCTCCCCGGTGATGGCCGGATCGGTGCCTGTGGTCCCAGGATACGTGGACGCGCAAACCGTATGCTCGCCGGATGTCGTTGACCATCGCGTTGTCGATCGTGCTGGCCCTGCTGTTCGTCGCGACGGGCGCGGGCAAGCTGTTCGGGGCGAAGGCGTCACTTCAGGCCCGCGACCACTTCCGGATGAACCCGGCTCTCTGGCGCACCATCGGCGCGCTGGAGTGGGCGGGCGCGGCCGGTCTGGTCGTCGGTCTGGTCACGTGGGAGTGGGTGGCGCACGCGGCCACCGTCGGGCTGGGCCTGCTGATGGTCGGCGCCACGGTCACGCGTCTGAGGTACGACTCGAAGCCGACCGGCGTCGTCGTGGACCTGGCGCTGCTCGCGCTGCTGATCCTGCTGCTCTTCCTGGACCGGTGACGCGGGCCTCGCACCTGAGTAGAACTACCCATGGCGGTCCGGACGCGGGCTCCTCCAGACTTCGTTCGGGGTGATCGGGGGATCATCCCTGACAGAGGGGGAACCACATGCGTGTCATAGCTTTGGCCTGCGCATTTTCGCTTTTGGGCGCAGGAGCCGCCTCCGCCGCCGAGCCGTCGACGTTCGCGTTCGACGCGGCCGCCAACGCGTTCCCGATCACCGCCACGAGCGGCGAGTGGACCTCGCCACCGGCGACGTTCACCGTGAGCCGGCGCGAGTGGGACGGCAACACGCTGCACGTGAGCGTCAGCAACGCGGGCAAGACCTACGTCGTCGACCTCTCGCGCCACGACGGGAACCCGATCACCACGGGCACCCACACCGGCCAGAAGGCGCTGGTCGTCAACCGGAACCTGGGCTGCACCGACACCTCGGCGGACTTCACCGTCGACCGCCTCGACCTGAACGACCAGGGGGTCGTCACCGCGCTGGACGCCTCGGTCGACCACCGCTGCGGCGACAGCCCGACCAACACCCTGCTGGTCCACGTCCACTACGTCCGGGAGAGCAACTGATGCGCATCGCACTGGCCACGGCCGCCCTGCTGTTCGTCACGACCACGCCCGCCCTCGCCGCCGATACCGACCGCCTGGTCTGGGACTCCGACGAGCACGCGCATCCGACGCAGGGCCGGTCCGGCACCTGGACGCCGCCGGAGCTGTTCTCCGCCCGGGAGCACCCCGGCAACATGATCCGTATCAAGGGCGAGTCCCCGGACGGCCGCGAGTACCTCATGATCGAGCTGACCAGGCACGACGGGCAGCGGATCACCGAGGGCTCCCACGAGGACCAGAAGGTGCTGGTCGTCAACCGCGGGCTGGGCTGGGTCGACGAGGCGGGCGACTTCGACGTCGACCACGTCGCCTACGGCTCGGACGGACAGATCTCCGAGTTCGACGCGGCGATCGAGCACCACTACCTGGACGAGCCGGACACCACGTTCCGCGCGAAGGTGAGCTACCGGCGCTGACGCCACTCGTCCGCGAACCGGACGGACTCAGCTGGTGCTGCGGCTCCTGCGGACCAGCACCGCGTCGGGGTGGCACAGGGCGCACGGCGTGAACTGGAGCTGTCGTGCTTCCTGCACCGGGAGGCCCAGCGTGGGCCTCCCGGCTAGCCAGGAACACGAGCTCAGGTGGTACCGGGGCCGTTCGTCCAGCACCCGGACCTCGTCCACCAGATCGGCCACGACGAGCAGGTCTGCCGCGTCGGTGTCCTCTTCCGGTGGTTCCTCGTCGGCGGACGGCGTGCCGGCTTCATCCGGCTCCGCCCCCCGATGATCATCATCTCGAGCTTGTTGATCTACACTCTGCGCGTCGGCAGCGGGGTCCCCCGGACGCCTGCGCCACCAGTCCCATGCGAGGACCAGGGCGGCGAGCACGCTCGCTCCCACGGACGACCACGCCCAGATCGTGTTGGACGTGGTCAGTGCGGGAACGAGCAGCCCGAGGGCTGCCAGCACCAGAAGCAGAACTACGAAGAGCACCTAGCGAACAGTAGTTCAGCCCGCTTCGGCGCGTGCGCCGAAGGAGTAGCCCTGGGAGCGGCCCTCGGACGGTGCGGCCGGGCCGCGGTCCTGCAGGTCGCGCAGGGACGACTCGAGCATCGTCTTCAGTCGCGTGCGGTACTCGCGCTCGAACGTCTGCAGCTTGTCGATCTGCTTCTCGAGCGTGTTCTTCTCCTGGGTGATGTTGCCCATCACCTCGGCGTGCTTGCGCTGCGCGTCGCGGTCGAGCGCCGTGGCCTTCTCACGGGCCTGCCGCTCGAGCGTCTCGGAGCGCGTGCGCGCGTCGTTCAGCATGGTCTCGGCACGCGTGCGCGCCTCGTTGACCATCGTGTCGGCCTTCGCGCGGGCCTCGGACAGCAACTGCTCCGACTTCGTGCGCGCCTCGGACAGCATGCCGTCCGCCTCGGCCTTGGCCTCACCGGTGAGCCGGTCCGCCATCTCCTGGGCGAGACCCAGGACCTTCGCGGCCTGCACGTGGTGGTCGCCACTGCCACCGGGGGACGTCTGCTCCATCACCGTGGGCGGCGGGACCGGCGCCAGGCGGCGCGGCGGCTCCTCCACCGGCATGCGGCTCGTCATGGGGCTGGCGGACGCCTTCGCACGCGCGTCGTCGAGGTCGGCGCGCGACGTCTCGAGCTGCTGGTCGAGCTGCTCGACCTGCTGACGGAGGTCGTTGTTCTCCTCGATCAAGCGGGCCAGCTCGCCCTCAACCAGGTCGAGGAACGCGTCCACCTCGTCCTCGTTGTAGCCCCGCTTGCCAATCGGCGGCTTGCTGAACGCGACGTTGTGCACGTCAGCGGGGGTCAACGGCATCGGATCACCTCTCGCACTCCTGGGCTGCGGTCATCCCACGGTTCCCCGTCACCTGGGATCTGCGAATCGCATCAGAATGATAACGACCAGCCACAGCACAATAATCGATAGGTCCAGCCCGACGCCCCCGATCCGCACAGTCGGGATCACCCGACGGAGGAGTAACACCGGGGGGTCGGTGACCGTGTAGACGGTCTCGAGCGTCACGGCTACGCCGCCGGCGGGGCGCCACTCCCTCGCGAACGTCCGCACCAGCTCGACCACGACACGCGCGGTCAGGAACAGGGAGAACGCGAAGAGGACGTAGAAGATGACGAGACGGATCGGGTCCACAGCTCAACTCTAACCGTGGTTCCCGAACCCGCCCTCGGCCAGCTTCCTCCGGTCCTCCGCCGTGACGTCAACGTTCGGCGGTGAGAGAAGGAACACCCTGCTGGTGATCTTGTCCATCGACCCGCGCAGAGCGAACGCGAGTCCGGCCGAGAAGTCGACGAGACGCTTGGCGTCCGCGTCGTCCATGTCGGTCAGGTTCAGGATCACCGGGGTGCCGTCGCGGTAGTGCTCCCCGATCGTGCGCGCCTCGCTGTAGCTGCGGGGATGCAGCGTGGTGATGCGCGCCAGCGGGTTGCCCGCGGGCTCGGCGACCGGGCGCAGCCTGCTCACGGGCTCGCGCTGCGGCTCGACGGCCAGCGCACCGTGAACGGGTGCGTCGGCGGCCCAGCGCCGCGTGCTCGCGGGGCTGTTGCCACCGCGGGGCCGCGACTCGGGCTCGTAGTCGTCCGACTCGTCGAGGTCGGCCCGGTACCCGGAGCCCTGCAGCTCCGGCCGGCCCGGCGTGAACACGCGGTTGCGCCGCGGGTAGGGGTCGTAGTCGTCGGCCTCGGCCGCGTACTCGGACCGGTAGTCGCCGTAGCGCCCCCGGTCGTCGTCGTAGCCGGGGTCGTCTGCGTACTCGGCGGGGACCATCCCGAAGTAGGCCTTCAGCTTGTGCAAAGCGCTCATTCCAGCCCCTCCTCGGCGGTTCCCCACTCTTAGGGACGGTGCGGACGGTCCCGAGGTTCCCGACAACCTATGGCGAGGTTAGTCGCCGACTGCCGAGCAACGCCGTTCCGACACGCACACAGGTGGATCCGTGCGTTATTGCATCTTCCAGGTCGTTGCTCATTCCCGCAGACACAGTTGTGGCAGTGGGATGATCATCACGTAGGCCTGATACCACCGAAGCCAACGCCTCAAACGCCTGCGAAGGCCTCATCGTGAGAGGTGCGACGGACATCGCACCTCGCAGAATAAGATCACCCGAACGAGTGATCACGCCAGCCAGTTCCGGCACGTCCGCCACGGCACACCCACCCCGTGACGTGTCCCCGTCGATGCTGACCTGCAGCAAGACGTCCAGGGTGCGCCCATTCGCCCGCGCCGCCCGGGCCAGGGCCTCGGCCAATCGGACGCTGTCGACGGAGTCGACCTGATCGGCCCACCCGACAACGGACTTCGCTTTGTTCCGCTGCAACCGCCCGACCATGTGCCAACGAGCTTCTTCGAGATGTCTCAATTGGGCGGCCTTCGCACCGGCTTCTTGATCCCGGTTTTCCGCGAAGTGCCGCAAACCGAGCCGATAAAGGATCTCGACATCGCTCGCGGGCCAGGTTTTCGTCACCGCGAGCAACATCACCCCGGACCGCTCCCGGCCCGCCGCCTCACACGCTTTGGCGATGCGTTCCTCGACCTCGGCGAGGTTCTCCGCGAGCTCCTGCTCCCGGCTCACGGCTCGACCCAGACGACCGAGGCGAGCCGCCCGGTGGGCGCCTCCCGCCGATGGCTGAACAGGTCCTTCTCCTCGAAGGTGCACCGGGGGTCCACCCCGATCTTCCCCACGCCGGCGCCGGCGAGCTGGTTCCACAACCCGGCCCGCAGGTCGAGCGCAGGCGTCCCCTTCCGCGACTTGGACGCGCTGCCGGGCAGGTGCTTCTCGACGTCCTTCTGCATGTCGGCGGGCACCTCGTAGCACTCGCCGCAGACGGAGGGCCCGAGCAGGACCTCGATCCGCTCGAGCTCGGCACCGAGCGCCATCATCGCCTTGAGCGCCTCGACGACCACCCCGACACGCGCCCCGACACGCCCGGCGTGCACAGCCCCGACCACACCGGCCTCGGCGTCCCCGAGCAACACCGGCACGCAGTCGGCGGTCAGCACCACGAGCCCGAGGCCAGCCCGTTTCGTCACAACAGCATCAGTGGCCTCAAGCGCCTCGGCCTGCGGCCCGTCGACCGTGGCGACGGTCCGCCCGTGGACCTGTTCCATCCACACCAAACGATCGGCCGTGAGCCCGATCCCCTCGGCAAGACGAACGCGGTTGGCCTCGACCGCCTCGGCCTCGTCCCCGACGTGGTCGCCGAGGTTGAAGGACGAGTAGGGCCCCTTGGACACGCCACCGGCGCGGGTGGTGACAACACGACGAATGCGCACCCCCACACCCTAGTTCGCAGGCGGATGGCGAAGCCGGGCACAGGGGCGAAGCCGAAGGCCAGCACAGCCATGCGATGGCGAAGCCGAAGGCGAGCAACGCGGAGTACAGCCACGCGAAGCCGAAGGCGAGCCCAAGCGATGGCGAAGCCGAGCAGTCCCGAGCCAGCGAAGCCGAAGGCGAGCCCAACGCAAAGCCGAAGGCGAGCCGTCCCGAGCACAGCGAGGCGCGGTGGTGGCTCCCCCGTCTAGCGCGACTCAGCACTCGCTGCATGCGAGGAGGGGTGTCAACTCGACACGCTTTT
>NZ_JBHXCW010000010.1:0-71624 GCF_042725365.1 Lentzea sp. NPDC060358
GCGTGGCCGTTTGACATCCCTCCCCAGGCGCAGCGAGTGCTGTGGTGCGACTCGTGACGGGGCACCCACCGCTGAGAGCTGCGCTCAAAAGCAAAAGCTGACTGCTCGCCTTCGGCTTCGCGGTGGCTTACCTCTGCTCGTAGTAGAAGTCCGCTGCCAGGTCTTCCAGGAGGGTGGGCTCCTTCGGCTCCCAGCCCAGCAGGGCCTTCGTGTGTTCCGCTGACGTGGGTGCGTCTCGCGACACCATGAACGCCAGCGCGCCGAAGTGCTCCTGGGCTCGTTCTGCCGGGATGCTCTCGGTCGGGACGTTCAGCTTGCGGCCGATCGCCTCCGCGATCTCCTTCATCGTCACGGCTTCCTCCGCCACCGCGTGCAGCACCGCGCCGGCCGGGGCGCCTTCCACCGCCAGGCGGTACAGGCGGGCCGCGTCCAGGGTGTGGCCCGCTGACCAGCGGTTCGTGCCGTCGCCCGGGTAGCCGGAGACGCCGGTCCTGCGTGCGGTGTTCACCAGGATCGGGATGAAGCCCGCCGTGTCCAGGGCGCTGTGGACGGTGGGCGGGAGGACCACCACCGCGCCGCGGACCTCGGTCGCGTCGAGGATTTCGTTGCGGGCTGCGCCTCTCGGGCTTTCGCTCGGGACTCGTTCCTCCTCGGTGGCCGTGTGGCCCAGGTTCGAGTAGGACAGGGTGCCGCTGGTGCCGATCAACGGCTTGCCGGTGCCGGACAGTTCGTCCAGGAACGTCCTGACCACGGTCAGGTCCGCGTCGGCTGCGCCCTGGTAGTCGCCCGCGTACATCTCGTCGTGCTTGAACGCCAGGTGGATCACGGCGTCGGACTCCGCTGCCGCCTTGCGGAGGAGGTCGAGGTCGTCGAGCGTGCCTCTTAGTGCGGTGGCGCCCTGGGCCTCGACCTTGGCCGCGGAGGCCTCGGAGCGGGCCAGGCCCACCACCTCGTGGCCCGCCCGCAGCAGTTCTGGGACCACGGCCGAGCCGACGTGGCCGCTGGCGCCGGTGACGAAGACCTTCATGGACTTGCTCCTGGAAAGTGATGGGACTTGGTCTCATCAACCGTAGCAGAGCGATGGGACTTAGTCGCATCACATAGGATGCGGGCATGGGGCGATGGGAGCCGGACGCGCGGGCTCGGCTGGTGCGGGCCGCGCTCGACCTGTTCAGCGAGCAGGGGTACGAGAGCACGGCCGTCGCGCAGATCGCCGAGCGCGCCGGGCTGACCAAGAGCACGTTCTTCCGGCACTTCCGCGACAAGCGCGAGGTGTTGTTCGGCGGGCAGGACGAGCTCGCGGAGCTGATGACCGGGGCGATCGCCGCCACGCCGCTCGAGGCCGGGGCATTGGCCGCCGTCGAGGCGGCGCTGGTGGCCACGGCCTCCACGTTCGGCGAGGAGCGGTTGTCGCACGGGGCGCAGCGGCTGGCGGTGATCGAGGGCAACGTCGAGCTGCGCGAGCGGGCCGCGTTGAAGATGGTCGGGTTCGCCGTGGCGATGGCCGACGCGCTGAAGGCGCGCGGGGTGTCCGAGCTGGAGGCGGTCGTGGCGGCGGAGCTCGGGGTGCTCGCGTTCCAGCGCGGGTACGACCGGTGGCTCGAGGCCGGCGGGGACTTCGGGGAGGTCGCCCGCCGGACGCTCGGCGACGTGCGTGCCGCGGTGCAGGGGTTAGCGGGCGGCGAGTAGCTCCTCGACCTCGGAGGCGATCCGGTCGAGGGCCCGGTCGTCGTCGTGGGCGGCGATCGCGCGGTCGATCCAGTCGGCGATCAGCGGCATCTGCGCGGGCTGGAGGCCGCGGGTCGTGACGCCGGCCGTGCCCAGGCGGATGCCGGACGGGTCGAACGGCTTGCGGGTGTCGAACGGGACCGCGTTGTAGTTCAGCTCGATGCCCGCGCGGTCGAGGGCGCGCGCTGCGGGCTTGCCGCCGAGCAGCTTCGACGTCAGGTCGATCAGGACCAGGTGGTTGTCCGTGCCGCCGGAGACCAGGTCGAAGCCGCGGGCCAGCAGCGCCTCGGCCAGGGCCTTGGCGTTCGCGACGACCGTGTGCGCGTACTCGCGGAACTCCGGTTGCGCGGCCTCGTGCAGGGCCACGGCGATCGCGGCGGTCGTGTGGTCGTGCGGGCCGCCCTGCAGGCCGGGGAACACCGCGCGGTCGATCGCCTTCGCGTGCTCGGCGTCGCACAGGATCATGGCGCCGCGCGGGCCGCGCAACGTCTTGTGCGTGGTCGTGGTGATCACCGGCGCGTGCCCGGCGGGTGACGGGTGGGCGCCGCCCGCGACCAGCCCCGCGATGTGCGCCATGTCCGCGACCAAGAGCGCGCCGACCTCGTTCGCGATCTCCGCGAACCCCGGGAAGTCGATGGTCCTGGGGATCGCCGTACCGCCGCAGAAGATCACCTTCGGGCGTTCGGCCAGCGCCTGCGCGCGGACCTCGTCCAGGTCGACGACGCCGGTGTCCTTGCGGACCTCGTACTGCACGGCGCGGAACCACCTGCCGGTCGCCGAGACGCCCCAGCCGTGGGTGAGGTGACCGCCCATCGGCAGCGACATGCCCATCACGGTGTCGCCCGGCTGCAGGAACGCCAGGTAGACGGCGAGGTTCGCCGGTGCGCCGGACAGCGGCTGCACGTTGGCGTGGTCCACGCCGAACAGCGACTTCGCCCGGTCGACCGCCAGCTGCTCGACCTGGTCGACGATCTGCTGACCCTCGTAGTACCGCTTGCCGGGGTAGCCCTCGGAGTACTTGTTGGTCAGCACGGAACCCGTCGCCTCGAGCACGGCCTGCGACACGTCGTTCTCCGACGCGATCATGCGCAGCTTGCGTGCCTGGCGGTCGGCCTCCGCGTTGATCAGCGCGAACACGGCGGGATCGGTTTCAGCGAGCACAGCGCGACTCCACGCCGGGCACCCAGGCGTTCGGTGCGCACGGCAGTCGCTTCCCGGTGGTCTCTTCCACCCTCGGCACGCCAGTCGCGGACGTGCCGAGCCTAGTCGAGCGTGAACGGGTCGTACTTGATCCGGTCGAGCGGAGTTCCGGCGACCAGCATGCGGGACACCGTCGACCTGATCATGGCGGGGCTGCCGCAGACCAGGACGTCGCGGTCCTCCCACGCGCCGTACCGCGTGACGACGTCGGCCAGGCTGCCCTGTTCGACGCCGCGGACCCCGGGGTCCGACTCGAGCACCGGCACGACCGTCAGCCACGGGTTCGTGGTGGCGATGCGCTGCAGGTTGTCGAGGTCGTAGAGGTCCTCACGGGTGCGACCGCCGTAGAAGAGGTGCACGCGGGGGTTGTCGCCCCACTGCGACATCTCGTCGATGATCGCGTGCATCGGCGCCACGCCGGTGCCGCCGGCCACCATCAGGACGTCGGACCCGGACGTGCGGTCGACCGAGAGACGTCCCATCGGCGGGCCGATGCGCCAGGTGTCGCCGGCCTGCGTGTGGCCGACCACCGAGCGGGACACCCAGCCGCCGTCGACGGACCGGATGTGGAACTCGATGACGCCGTCCTCGCGGGGGGCGTTCGCCGGCGAGTAGTACCGCCACAGCCGCTTGCGCTGCGGGGTCTCCACGCTGACGTACTGGCCGGCCTTGTAGTTGACCGGGTGGTCCGGTTGCAGCCGGACGACGGCCAGGTCCCACGAGACGCGCTGGTGCTCCAGCACGGTCGCGTGCCAGTAGGCGGGGCCGTTGTCGGCGTCGGCGGCCTCCTGCATGGCCCGAGCCATCAGCGTGTAGGCCTCGGCCCACGCCATCTCGACCTTCGGCGTCCAGGCGGCACCCGCGTACTTCTTGACCGCGGACAGCAGCGCCGTCCCGACCGCCTCGTAGTGGACGTTGATGACACCGAACTTGCGGTGGTCACGGCCCAGCTGGCGCAGGAAGGGGATGAGGTCGTCCGGGCGGTCGACCATCTGCACCACGTGCACGAGGGCGCGCAGCAGACGGCTGCGTTGCACCTCCATGTTCGCGGGGAACATCTCGCGTGTGGCGGGCGAGAGCGAGAAGAGCATTCCGTAGAAGAACTTCGCCACTTCTTCGGAGTGCGGCTCCACCACCGCGAAGCTCTCCCGGATCATCCGCACCATCGCGGTGACGCCAGGAGGTGGTTCGCGGTGTGGCGGGGTAGGGATGGGGCTCAGCACAGCGTTCGCAGTCATGGTCCGCGCGCAGTCTCCACGTTCTCATGGGCGCCAGCAAGGCGCTGTCGTCCTGGTCGAGCATTGGTGCCAGCAAGGCGCTGACGTTCCTCGTCAAGCATCCGTCCCCCGACAGGGTGGACAGTAACCCCTGTTCTAGCCCTTTGACTCCTTGATGCCACCTTCGAGCGAAGCGTGATTACCCTACGCAACTACTTGTTACCGCAACAGTGTGAATATGAGGAACCGTCTGTACCGGGTTGCGCGCTTGCGTGCTTGGGTGGGCCGCGTGTCCCTGCCTGAGCTGACTGAAACCACCTCACCCGACCGTGTCGACCTCCCCGGCTCGCGCGGAGAGCACTACCTCCAATGTGCCCTGGAGACGTCCGATCGCGCTAGGCGCTTCTACTCGGACCAGGTGCTCGACCACCTGAACTCGGCCATGGCCGAGTTCGTGGAGCGGATGGAGATGGCGTTCATCTCGACGGCCGACGCGGACGGGGCGTGCGACTCGTCACTGCGGTGCGGCGGCGCCGGGTTCCTGCGGGTGGCCGACTCGCGGACCATCGTCTACCCCGAGTACCGGGGCAACGGGGTGATGGCGTCGCTGGGCAACATCATGGAGAACCCGCACGTCGGGATGCTGATGGTGGACTTCGCGGACGACCTCATCGGGCTGCACGTGAACGGGCGGGCCCGGATCGCGCCCCTCGAGGAGTTCGAGACCGACGACAAGCGGGTCGAGCAGTGGGTCGTCGTCACCGTCCAGGAGGCTTACGTGCACTGCCGCAAGCACATCCCCCGGATGGTTCCCGTGGAGCGGATCCGGCACTGGGGCACCGACGACGCCAAGCCCAAGGGCGGTGACTTCTTCGGGGTGAAGGCGGAGAAGGCCGCCGCCGGGGACGCTTCGGCCTCGTAGGTCCTCCCGCCTCGCGCGACCTCTGCTCCACCGGCCTCGCCGACCCTCCGGTGTGACCCGTCAGTCACCGATTTAGTTGGCCTAGCTAACTATCTCCGGATATAGTTGTATGACATCAACTAACTTCTGGAGGTGTGCTTGAACCGGCCCACGTCGCATCGGGAGATCCTCGAAGCGCTGTCCGGAATCTGGGTGGCGCTGCTCGTCGCGATCCTCAGCTCCACCATCGTCTCGAACGCCCTCCCGACGATCCTGGCCGAGCTCAAGGGCACGCAGACCCAGTACACGTGGGTCATCACGGCGATGCTGCTGGCCTCCACCGCCAGCACGCCGGTGTGGGGCAAGCTCGCCGACCTCTTCGACAAGAAGATGCTGCTGCAGACGGCGATCGTGCTGTTCGTCGTCGGCTCCGTGCTGTCCGGCCTCAGCCAGAACATGGAGCAGCTGATCGGGTTCCGGGTCGTGCAGGGCCTCGGGATGGGTGGTGTGCAGGCGCTCGGCCAGGTCGTGGTCGGCGCGCTGCTGAGCCCCCGCGAGCGCGGGCGGTACAGCGGCTACACCGGCATGGTCATCTCGGCGGGCACCGTCGGCGGGCCGCTGGTCGGCGGGTTCCTCGTCGACTGGCCGGGGTGGCGCTGGTGCTTCTTCGTCTGCGTGCCCCTGGCGCTGGTCGCGCTGGCCGTGCTGCGCAAGACGCTGCACCTGCCGACGGTCAAGCAGCACGTGAAGATCGACTACCTCGGCGCCACGCTGATCACCGGCGGGGTCAGCCTCGTGCTGATGTGGGTGTCGTTCGCCGGCAAGGACTTCGCGTGGATCTCGGGTGAGAGCGCGCTGTTCGCCGGCGGGGCGCTGCTCGCGATCGTCGGTGCCTACTTCGTGGAGGGGCGGGCGTCCGCGCCGGTCATCCCGCTGCACCTGTTCCAGAACCGGACCGTGGTGCTCGCGATGCTCGGTGGCGTCGCGGTCGGCACCGCGATGTTCGGGGCCTCGGTGTTCATGGGCCAGTACTTCCAGATCGCGCGCGGCTTCTCGCCCACCAAGGCCGGTCTGCTGACCGTGCCGCTGGTGCTCGGCCTGAGCATCTCCTCGACGGTCAGCGGGCAGCTGATCGCCAAGAGAGGCAAGTGGAAGAGCTACCTCGTGTGGGGCTCGTTCTCGCTGGTCGCGGGGCTCGCGCTGCTCGGCACGATCGACCACTCGACCAACCTGGTGCTGATGGGGGCCTACCTGGCGCTGGTCGGCGTCGGTGTCGGGCTGACCATGCAGAACCTCGTGCTCGCCGTGCAGAACGGTGTGGGGATGGCGGACCTCGGCGCGGCCAGCTCCACGGCCACGTTCCTGCGGTCGCTGGGCGGGACGGCCGGCGTCTCGGTGCTCGGGGCCGTGCTGGCCGCGCACGTGAGCACGAAGACGCTCGACCGCGGTTCCCTCTCCCCGGCCGTGCGGGACTCCTACGGCGACGCGATGGGGCAGCTGTTCCTGATCGCCGCCGGGCTCGCGGTGTTCACCGTGATCGCGGTGCTGCTGATCAAGGAACAGCCGCTGCGCGAGTCCGTGGATGTCACCCCAACGGGTTCTGGTGCACAGAAGGTCGCCACTGAGTCTGATTCACCTGTGGATACTGACCTGCGGATTGTGGACAAGTCGGCACCTGCTGTGGACAAGCTGTTGGTGCTTTCGAGTGACGGTGGTCAGGAGGTCGCGGCGCGTTCGGCTGCGCTGCGTTCCACGCAGAACTCGTTGCCCTCGGGGTCGCGCATCGTCACCCAGCCCGTGCCGTCCGCCCTGCGCTGATCGTCGAAGACCGTCGCGCCCAGGCCGACGAGGCGCTCCACCTCCTCGTCGCGGGTGCCGTCGGACGGTTGCAGGTCGAGGTGCAGGCGGTTCTTGAGCTCCTTGCCCTCGGGCACGTTGATGAACAGGTACCGGATGCCGATCGGCAGCTCGATCAGGCACTCCGGGTCGCCCGGGTTGTCGTCCGGGTGCAGCGGGTGGCCCAGGACCTCGCTCCACCACGTCGCGATCTCGTAGGAGTTGCGCGCGTCGACGGTGATGCTGTGGATGATGGACGTCATGGGCTGATCTTGGCCCAACCCCGGCCGGGTGACGTGCGATTTTCGCGACGGCGGACACGTTCTCCTAGTTGAGCGGAACAGACTCAACTTTTCTGACGTTGTGCGGGATGATGGTCCATGCTGGAGGCTGACCACGAGGTGGAGGAATGGACGCTTTCAACCCGACGACGAAGACGCAGCAGGCGGTTTCCGCCGCGGTCCAGGCCGCGACGCTCAACGGGAACCCGGACACGGGGTCCGTGCACCTGCTCAGCGCACTGCTGGCGCAGACGGACGGGTTGACCGCGCCGCTGCTCGAGACCGTGGGCGCCGACCCGACGCTCGTGCGCAAGGAGCTGGAGCAGCTCTCACGGTCGTTGCCCAGCGCTTCGGGCTCGACGGTCTCCGCGCCGCAGCTCTCCCGCGACGCCGTGCGGGTGCTCGGCAAGGCGCAGGAGCTTGCGACCGAGATGGGCGACGAGTACGTCTCGACCGAGCACCTGCTCGTCGGGCTGGCCCAGCACGGCGGCCAGGTGGCCGACCTGCTGCGACGTCACGGCGCGACGCCGGACGCGTTGAAGGAGGCTTTCAGCCGTGTGCGTGGGTCGGCTCGTGTGACGTCTCCTGATCCCGAAAGCACCTACAAGGCGCTGGAGAAGTACGGCGTCGATCTGACCGAGCGCGCGCGCAAGGGCGAGCTCGACCCGGTGATCGGCCGTGACGCCGAGATCCGCCGGGTCGTGCAGGTGCTGTCGCGGCGCACCAAGAACAACCCCGTGCTGATCGGCGAGCCCGGTGTCGGCAAGACGGCGATCGTCGAGGGCCTGGCGCAGCGCGTCGTGGCCGGTGACGTGCCGGAGTCGCTGCGCGGGAAGAAGGTCGTGTCGCTCGACCTCGGCTCGATGGTCGCGGGTGCCAAGTACCGCGGTGAGTTCGAGGAGCGGCTCAAGGCCGTCCTGAAGGAGATCACCGACTCGGCCGGCCAGGTCATCACGTTCATCGACGAGCTGCACACCATCGTCGGCGCCGGCGCGACCGGTGAGTCGGCCATGGACGCCGGCAACATGATCAAGCCGATGCTCGCCCGCGGTGAGCTGCGCATGGTCGGCGCCACGACGCTCGACGAGTACCGCGAGCACATCGAGAAGGACGCCGCCCTGGAGCGCCGCTTCCAGCAGGTGCTCGTCGGCGAGCCGTCGGTGGAGGACACCGTCGGCATCCTGCGCGGGCTCAAGGAGCGCTACGAGGTGCACCACGGCGTGCGCATCACCGACGCCGCCCTCGTCGCCGCCGCGACCCTGTCCGACCGCTACATCACCGCGCGCTTCCTGCCGGACAAGGCCATCGACCTCGTGGACGAGGCCGCGTCCCGGCTGCGCATGGAGATCGACTCCCGGCCCGTCGAGATCGACACCGTCGAACGCGCCGTCCGCCGCCTCGAGATCGAGGAGATGGCGCTCGCCAAGGAGTCCGACGCGGCCTCGGTCGAACGGCTGCACGCGCTGCGCGCCGAACTGGCCGAGAAGCGCGAGGAGCTGGCGGCGCTGACCGCCCGCTGGCAGAACGAGAAGGGCTCCATCGACCGCGTGCGGGGTCTGAAGGAGGAGCTCGAGTCGCTGCGCGGCGAGTCCGAACGGGCCGAGCGCGACGGCGACCTGGGCCGCGCCGCCGAGCTGCGCTACGGCCGCATCCCGGCGCTGGAGAAGGAGCTGGAGGCCGCCGCGGAGGCCACCCAGGAGACCGCGATGCTGAAGGAGGAGGTCGGCCCCGACGACGTCGCGGACGTGGTGGCGGCGTGGACCGGCATCCCGGCGGGACGGCTGCTCGAGGGCGAGACCGCGAAGCTGCTGCGGATGGAGGACGAGCTGGGCCGCCGAGTCGTCGGCCAGGCCGAGGCCGTGCGCGTCGTGTCGGACGCGGTGCGCAGGACACGCGCCGGCGTGGCCGACCCGGACCGCCCGACCGGCTCGTTCCTGTTCCTCGGCCCCACCGGCGTCGGCAAGACGGAGCTCGCGAAGGCGCTGGCGGCGTTCCTGTTCGACGACGAGCGGGCGATGATCCGCATCGACATGAGCGAGTACTCCGAGAAGCACTCGGTGGCCCGCCTGGTCGGAGCGCCTCCCGGCTACGTCGGCTACGACCAGGGCGGCCAGCTCACGGAGTCGGTCCGCCGCCGCCCGTACTCGGTGGTGCTGCTCGACGAAGTCGAGAAGGCGCACCCGGACGTGTTCGACGTGCTGCTGCAGGTCCTCGACGACGGCCGCCTGACCGACGGCCAGGGCCGGACCGTGGACTTCCGCAACACGATCCTGGTGCTCACGTCGAACCTGGGCTCGCAGACGATCGTGAACCCGTCGCTGACCGAGCTCGAACGCCGCGACGCGGTGATGAGCGTGGTGCAGCGGCACTTCAAGCCGGAGTTCCTGAACCGGCTGGACGACGTCGTGGTGTTCCACGCGCTCGCCACCGAGGAGCTGACGTCCATCGTGGACATCCAGATCGCGCGCCTGGGCGACCGCCTGGCCGCCCGCCGCCTGACCCTGGAGGTCACCACGGCGGCCCGCGACTGGCTGGCGCTGAACGGCTTCGACGCCGTCTACGGCGCCCGCCCGCTGCGGCGGCTGGTGCAGTCGGCCATCGGCGACCAGCTGGCCAAGGAGCTGCTGGCCGGTGAGGTGCGGGACGGCGACACGGTGCGGGTCGACGTGCTGGACGACCAGACCGGGTTGATCGTCGGCCGCACGGCGTGACGTCCGGATCCCCCGCGAGGCCGGTAGGTTCGGCCTCTCGGGGGATCTTCGGCCTGGCGAACGGCCTGGGGCGCGTTCGTGATGCCTGCCGACGTGTGCGCGGTTGCCCGCTGACGCGTGCGCGGGGCCAGTGTGGACACCCGTGCGGCGTCCTCACCACCGCGAATAGGCACCCGCGGGCACGACGCGCGGAAGTGATCTTCGTTCCTCGCCCTCGACCCACTACGCTTCATGCGTGGGCATACCGGCGTGGGTCTGGTTCACCGTCGCCGCGGTGGCGGGCGTGGCGGGGTTCGCCCTGCTCGCGACCGACCGGGCGCAACGAACCGCGCGTAATCGTGAACGGCGCCGTTGGGCTGCTCTGCGCGGCTGGCAGTTCGAGGAGACAGACCACGTGCTGCCGACCCGGTGGGAGGCGGGGGCCATCGCGTACTACGGCACCGGGCTCGCCCGGGACGTCGTCGCGGGCTCGACCTTCACGGCCGACGGGCGGCGGCAGGTCTACGTGCTCGACCACGAGGCCGGCGGCAAGGTCAACTCCGTGCTGGTCGGCGTGCGGTGCCGGCGGGCGTTGTCGGTGGTGATCGAGCTCTGGCTGTCGACCGTGCCGTTCCAGCGCGACAACGACAAGGTGCCGATGCCGGACCTGCTCGGGCCGGTGGGCTCGCGGTACGCGTTCGTCACGGACGTGCCGGCCGCTCGCAAGATCATCACGCCCGACCTGATCGACGCCGCCGAGGAGATCGGCGGGGACGTCACGGTCGTCTGGATGGAGCACGACTGGGTGCTGGCCGCCGCGCCGCCCAACTCGTCGCCCGCGCGCCTGGAACGGCTGCTGCGCGACGTCGGTGAGCTGGCGGACGTCATCGACCCCTTCGACCCCGACCCGGCCGAGGCCGTGGAACCGGCGGCCGAGGAGGACGAGGGTGGCGAGGTCTACCGGCCGTCGTTCGGGCGCAAGCAGCAGTAGATTTTTCACGGAGCGTGACGAGGCGCACCGTAACCTGCCTTCGCAAGGCTCTCACCAGCGAAATTCCGATTTGGGACCAAAGACCTGTGTTCCAGGTCACGCCACTCTCCGTGTAAAACATCTGAGATTAATTCAGATACTCCGTGCGTAACACCGTCGTGTCCCCGAGCCCCCGGAAAGGGATCCACGATGTACGGAGGAAAAGCAGTTGCACCCGTTGCCGTCGCCGGCACGGCGTCCGTCGTGACGCTGGCCAGCACCGGTGCGTCGGTCGGGTGGTTGCTGGCGGGCGGAGTCGCTCTGGTCGTGTCCGGCCTCGCGCTGCGTCTCGCGGTTCTGCGCCGTCCGGCGAAGAACGAAGTGTGATCATCGGCGGCCTTCGGCCCCGGCGGATTTCCGACTACCGTGCGGTGGCATGCCAACCGCACTGGTGACCGGATCTACCGTCGGGATCGGGGCCGCCTTCGCCCGCAGGCTCGCGGCCGAGGGGTACGACCTCGTGCTGGTCGCGCGCACCGCGTCCGCACTCGAAGAGCTCGCGCAGAAGCTGCGTGAACGCCACGGCGTCAACGTCGACGTCCTGCCCGCCGACCTCAGCGACGCCACCGAGCGCGCCAAGGTCGAGGCGCGCCTCGCCGAGTCCGCCGTCGACCTGCTCGTCAACAACGCGGGCTTCGCCAACAGCGGCGAGTTCTTCGCCGCCGACGTGGAGAAGCTCCAGGCCCAGCTCGACGTCAACGTCGCCACGGTGCTGCGCCTGAGCAGGGCGGCGATCCCCCCGATGATCGCCCGCGGCAAGGGTGACGTGATCAACGTGTCCAGCGTCGCGAGCTTCCTGCCGGGCCGCGGCACGAGCTACAGCGCCGACAAGGCGTGGGTGACGACGTTCTCCGAGGGCATGGCTCTCGCGACCGAGGGCACCGGCGTGCGGATCATGGCGCTGTGCCCCGGCTTCGTGCGCACCGAGTTCCACAAGCGCGCGAACATCGACATGACCAAGACGCCGAACTTCCTCTACGTCGACGCCGACCGGTTGGTCCACGAAGGACTGCGGGACCTGCGCCGCGGCAAGCCGTTGTCGATCCCCGGCCTGCAGTACAAGGCGATCGTGACGATCTCGCGGCTGATCCCGCGGGCCGTCGTGCGCAAGATGGCCTCCCGCATGGCGGGTGGGCGCGGACGCACGTGACGGCGGCGTGTGCGAAGGTAGCGACCTGTGCGAACTGAAGTGGTCTTGGACGCGAACGCGAAGTCTGAGCTCGCCCGTCTGGTGAGCGAGCTGGCCGTGGTGCACGGCAAGGTGACCCTGTCGAGTGGCAAGGAAGCCGACTACTACGTCGACCTGCGGCGGGCCACGCTGCACCACGCGGCGGCTCCCCTGATCGGCAAGCTCCTGCGGCAGCTCACGAGCGACTGGGACTTCGTCGCCGTGGGCGGTCTCACCCTCGGCGCCGACCCGGTCGCCTACGCGATGATGCACTCCGCCTCGGCCGACGGTGACGTGCTCGACGCGTTCGTCGTCCGCAAGGCGAACAAGGCGCACGGCATGCAGCGCCAGATCGAGGGCATCGACGTCCGCGGGCAGCGCGTGCTGGCCGTCGAGGACACCTCCACCACGGGTGGTTCGGTGTTGACGGCCGTCACAGCGCTGCGCGAGCACGGGGCCGAGGTGATCGGCGTCGCGACGGTCGTCGACCGAGGTACGGGGGCCAAGGAGGCCATCGAGGCCGAGGGTCTGCAGTACCGCTACCTGCTCGACCTGAACGACCTCGGGCTGGCCTGAGGTTTTATCCAGAGCGGATCGAGTCACCCCGTCCTAGTCTGGAGGACGGGGTGGTGCGAATGGCCGGGGTGTTCGCAGAAGCGGTAGTGGTGCTGCACTTCACGGTGATGGGGTTCCTGCTCGCGGGCGGGTTCCTCGCGTGGCGCTGGCGGTGGGTCATCTACCCGCACCTGGCCCTCGGCGCGTGGGCGATCCTCAGCATCATCACGCCGACGGTGTGCCCGCTCACCGTGTGGGAGAACCACTTCCGCGAGCAGGCCGGGATGCCGCTGCTGGAGACCGGGTTCATCGACCACTACATCGACGGCGTCTGGTACCCGGAGAGCGCGTCGATGCTGGTGCAGCTCGTGCTCGGGGCGGTCGTCCTGACGTCGTGGATCGGCTTCTACGCTGGTGCCCGTGCTTCTCGAAGGCTTTCACACGGTTAAGCACGCGCTGCGCTTCGGCGCGGCGGTGGACCCGTTGCTCACGACGGACCTCGCCGCCGCGGTCGGGCTCGCCGAGTCGCACGCGCCGGACCTCGTGGACCGGTTCGCGCAGGCCACCGAGGTCGACCGGAAGGCGTTCGCGCTGCGGGTCGGGCGCACGCACCCGACCGGTGTCGCCGGGTTCGCGGACCGGCCCGAGCTGCCGTTCGACCGGCAGGCCCCGGTCGTGCTGCTCGACAACCCGCGCAACCTGGGCAACTTCGGCGCGGCCATCCGGGTCGCCGCCGGCCTCGACGCGGGCGGCGTGCTCTCGACCGGCGACGTGGACCCGTGGCACCCGAACGTGCTGAGGGGGTCCGCGGGCCTGCACTTCGCGTTGCCGGTCGCCAGGACGGAGAGCCTCGACTTCGCGGGTGAGCTGATCGCGTTCGACGCGGACGGCGACCTGCTGAAGGGCCCGGTCCCCGACGACGCCGTGCTGGCGTTCGGGTCGGAGCGCCACGGCCTGTCCGCCGAGGTGCGGGAGAGGGCCACCCGGATCGTCCGGCTGCCCATGCGCGAGAAGGTCAGCAGTTACAACCTGACAACTTCTGTGGCCATGGGCCTGTACCACTGGGCGATTCACCGAGCTTCTTGACCGGTCAAGCACTCACGATGATCGAGTGGCGATCGCGAAACTGCTGGCTGCGCGCGCGGGCGTCGCGGAGCGCGCGGTGTACTCCAGGCATCTGCGACGGGTCTGGGGTGTGCCGGGCACGCTGCTCGGGGCGCGGGCGTGGCCCCCGCTCTTCCGCGACCGGCTGCACGCCAGCTTCAACTACTGGTGGCAGGCGCACCTGCTCGACTGCATGGTCGACGGTTACCTGCGCGCGCCGGGCGAGCTGCGCAGAACCGCGATCGTCAAGGTCGTCCGCGGCATCCGGGTGCGCAACGTCCTCGGCTGGACCAACGACTTCTACGACGACGTGGCGTGGCTCGGCCTGGCCCTGCAACGCGCCCAGCACGAGGTGGGCGTCGCGAAGCCCCAGGCCCTCACCGCCATCGCCGGGCAGCTGCGCGACGGCTGGACCGACCACGCCGGCGGCGGCATCTGGTGGAAGCGCGACGACGACTTCAAGAACGTGCCCGCCAACGGTCCCGCCGCGATCTTCCTGGCCCGCCAGAACGAGCGGACCGACCTCGCCCGCGCCCGGTCCACCGTGGACTGGATCGAGGAGCACCTGGTCGACGAGAGCAGCGGCCTCGCGTGGGACGGCCTGCACGTCCACCCGAACGGCGAGATCCGCGAGGTCGAGAAGACCATCTACACCTACTGCCAGGGCGTGCTGATCGGCGCGTGCGTCGAGCTCGCGAAGCACGGCCAGCAGGACAAGTGGCTCGACCGGGCCGCCCGGACGATCACCGCGGTGCACGACGACCTCGCCACCAACGGCGTGCTCAAGGGGCAGGGCGGGGGCGACGGAGGCCTGTTCGCGGGCATCCTCACGCGCTACCTCGCGCAGGCGGCGCTCACGATTCCCGACCTCGACCCGGACCGGGCGGTGACCGCGGACCTCGCGCGGGAGCTCGTCGTCCAGTCGGCCGAGGCGGCGTGGACGAACCGCACGATGGCGGTGAGCGGCCCGCTGTTCGGTCCGGAGTGGACCGTCCCCGCGAAGGAAGCGGAGGGGCGCGACCTGTCCGTCCAGCTCGGCGGCTGGATGTGCCTGGAGGCTGCTGCCCTGCTCGAACGCAACGGTCTGAACGTCAAACCCGGCTGAGGGGTCAGGCCCGGTTTCGCGTCCTCGCGGAACCGCTCGGGTGAGTAGTCGCGCACGGACTCCAGGGCCCGGGGATCAGCACCCGCAGGACTGCCGGTGCAACAGCGAGGGGGCGAGGCGGATGGTCTCCGGCGCCCGGTCCGGGTCGGCGATCCGCGAGAGCAGCAGCTTCACCGCGGTCCGGCCGATCTCCTCGACGGGCTGGGCCAGCGTGGTGAGCGGCGGGTCTATCAGGGTCGCCCACTCCACCTCGTCGTAGGCGACGACGGCCAGGTCGGTGCCGAGCTTCAGGCCGCGGGCGCGCATCTCGTGCAGCATCCCGACGGTCACGAGGTGGTCGGCGGCCACGACGGCGGTCGCCGGGTCGTCCTGGTCGAGCAGCGGCGCGAGCCAGCCGCTCTGCGACACCAGCGCCTCGTCCCACTTGAGGCCCGCGCGGCCGAGGCCGAGGCGGTAGCCGAGGATGCGCTCCTCGGTCGTCGCCACGCCCGTCTTGCCGCAGACGATGCCGATCCGCCGGTGGCCGAGCTCCGCGAGGTGCTTGACGAGACCCGACGTGGCCTGCACGTTCTCCGGCCCGACCTGGTCGATGTCCTTGGCCACGGTCAGCCGGTCCACCAGCACGGTGGCGATGCCCTGCTTCTTGAGCTCGGGCAGCACGAGGCTCCCGCCGCCCGCCGACGGCGTGAGCAGCAGCCCGTCGACGCGTCTGGAGCGCAGCATCCTGACCGCCGCCTGCTCGGACTCGGGGGTGTCCCGCGTGTCGATCAGCACGAGCGAGTAGCCGTTGCGGGTCGCCTCCGACTCGATGGCGGCGATGAGCTCGGCGAAGTACGGGTGGGACACCAGCGACACCGCGAGGCCCAGCGACTTCGTGCCACCCATGACCAGCGACCGTGCGATGGCGTCACCGGTGTACCCGGTTTCGTCGATCGCCTTCTGCACGCGCTCGCGCGTGTCCCCGGCGACGGGCCTGGTCTCGTTGATCACGTGTGACACCGTGGTGATGGAGACCCCCGCGAGAGCCGCGACATCCCGCATGGTGACCATGACCTGGGACCATACCCGTTTGGAGGAAGCCCTGATGGCAGCCGTGCTGTGTGTCGGGCTCACAACACTCGATGTGACCCAACGGGTGGAATCGTTCCCGGAGCCGGGGCAGAAGATCACCTCGCTCGACGTGACCCTCGCACCGGGCGGCCCGGCGGCGAACGCGGCCCGTGCGGTCGCGGCGCTGGGCGGGCGGGCCGCGTTGCTCACCGCACTGGGCGCCGACGCGCTGGGTGATGTCGTCCGGGCCTCCTTGGAGCCGGTCCAAGTCACCGTCGTGGCCGGGACGACGCCCGTGAGCATGGTCGTCGTCAGAAGCGCTGATGGGGAGCGCACTGTCGTCTCGCGCAACGCGTCCGTGCCGGTCGAGGCGCCCGATCTGTCCGATCTCGTGGCCGCCGCGGACGTCCTGCTCCTGGACGGGCACCACGACGGACTGGCGATCCCGGCGGCCCGGCAGGCGAAGGAGGCGGGATTGCCTGTGGTGCTCGACGCCGGGAGCTGGAAACCTGTCCTCGATCACCTGTTGCCGCTGGTCGACGTGGCCGCCTGCGCTTCGGGGTTCGAGCTGTCCGATGCCGGGGTGCACTCCTACGGGGTGCCGCTGGTGATCCGCACGCGGGGTGCGGCGCCGGTGACCTGGTCGCGGGACGGCTCGACCGGAGAGGTGCCCGTGCCGGCGGTGCAGGTGAAGGACACGAACGGTGCCGGTGACGTCTGGCACGGCGCGTACGCCTACGCGCTGGCGTCGGGGACGGACCCGGTGGCGGCCATCGGCTTCGCGTCGGAGGCGGCCGCCGTTCGCGTCGGTGCGGTCGGGGACTGGATCAGGGAGCTGGCGCGGTGGCAGGACAGCAGGTCAGGTTCGAGGAGCTGCTAGAACGGGCTCGGGTGCTCACCGACCAGGGGGAGCGCAAGATCCTCGGCATCGGCGGCGCACCCGGTTCCGGCAAGTCGACACTCGCGCGGCGGCTCGTCGAGGCCCTCGACGGCCAGGCCGTGCTCGTCGAGATGGACGGCTTCCACCTCGCGCAGAGCGAGCTGGAACGGCTGCGGCTCGTCGAGCGCAAGGGCGCGCCCGACACGTTCGACATCCCCGGCTACGTCGACCTGCTCGGCCGGATCAAGGCGTGCGGGCCGGACATGATCTACGCGCCGCAGTTCCGCCGCGAGATCGAGGAGCCGATCGCCTGCGCCGTCCCGGTGCACCCGGACGTGCCGCTGGTCGTGACCGAGGGCAACTACCTGCTGCTCAACTACGACAAGTGGAAGCGCGTGCGGATCATCCTCGACGAGGCGTGGTTCCTGTTCATCGACGAGGACGTGCGCGTGCAGCGGCTGATCGACCGCCACCTGCGGTACGGGCGGACCCTGTCGGAGGCGGAGGAACGCGTGCTGCACGGCACGGACCACGTCAACGCGTTGATGGTGAACTCGTCGAAGGGATCAGCGGACCTGCTGATCACCGAGGTGCTCTAGCGGCGATTTCAGCCGCAGGCGATGGAGAAGCAGCCGAGGGCGTCGTCGCGGGAAATGTTCCCGCCGCCGTCGCGCACGGTGCCGGGCGTCGCCCACATGCCGTGCTGACCGTTGTTCTCGCTGAGGTTGTCGCGGACGACGATGTCGAGTGGAATCGGCACTTCGACGTGCAGTCCGTCGGCGCGGTTGTCCGCGAAGACGTTCCGTTCGACCAGCAGCCGGCCTTTCAACGGCTGCTGGACGTCGATCCGCAGACCGCCGTTGGGCATTTTCTCGAACCGGTTGTCGCGGACGACGCCGCTGCCGAGCGTGTGGACGCCGACCCACGGCCCGCCGCTGAACGTGCTGCGCTGCACGTCGAGGCGTCCGGGGGCGAACAGCTCGAACCCGTCCATCGCGCTGTCGCGGATGGTCAGCCGCTCCGCCGCGCCCACCCGGAACGCCCCGAGCCGCGCGCCGATGATCTCGGTGGTGGTGCCGCCGATGAAGTTGATGTTGTTCGTCGTGCCCCGGTCACCCCGGACCACCAGCGCTTCCGCGTAGACCTGCTCGACGGCGAAGGTGCTGTCGCGGAGTTCGCAGCGGGCACCGCAGAAGAGCCTGTTCGCGGTGATGGTGCTCCGCAGGAACGTCACCGACGTCGTGCCGGTCCAGTCGTAGGAGGTGAACCGGCTGCCGAACGTCACGTCGGCGAACCGGGTGCCGGTGGCGTTGTCGGCGGTGACGGGTCCGAGCACGCTGCCGTTGCGAACGGTCGTGCCGTCGACGCCCGTGATGTTCAGTGCGGGAGAACCGCTGAGCGTGTGCCCGTCCAGGTTCACCACGAGTCCATTGGTACCGAGAATGAGACCGGCAGTTCCCGGGCATTCCAGATCAGCGGTCAACCTGACGTTCTTCGTGAGCGTGTCCCCGCATTGTGGCGCCGCCTGTGCGTGAGCCGGTGTTACTCCCCCGAACAGTGCGATTGCGATTACCAATAGGCTGAAAAAACGCACAACAGGCCTCCCCTGCCTCTTATGAGAAAAGACATGGTGGCACTTCTGCCGTGATTTGTCGCTAGTGGGGGCCGACCTCGACCGGTTCGTCGATCGGCTTGGCCATCTCCTGCCGGTAGCGCCAGATCCCCCAGCCGGTCCCGCCGACGAAGAACGCGACGCTGACGACGATGGCCGCCGTCTCGAGCCACGGCAGCCGCTGCAGGATCCCCGCGCCGTAGTAGCCGGCGAGCACCAGCGTCGGCACCCACGCGACGGCGCCGAGGGTGGTGGCCACCGTGAACCGGCGGAGGTCCATGCGGGCGGCGCCGGCGATCATCGGTGCCAGGGTGCGGATCCACGGGATCCAGCGGGCCAGCACGACGGCCCAGAAGGCGCGGCGGTCGAGGAAGTCGCCGGCGCGTTCGAGGTTGTGCCTGTTCAGCACCCGGCCGCCCTTGCGCGCGGGCACGCGGGTGCCGGTCGCCCTGCCGATGTAGTACCCGACCAGGTTGCCGGCGACGGCCACGACCAGGGCGGCCAGGGACAGCAGCCACGCCGACAGCTCGCCGCCGTGGGTCGCCAGCACCACGCCGGCGGCGAACAGCAGCGAGTCGCCGGGCAGGAACAGCCCGAAGATGAAAGCGCACTCGACGAAGATGAAGCTGAGCACGATGACCCAGACGGCCACCGGACCCGCGGTCTCCAGCGAGGCGAAAGCATGCGCCACGGTGAGCCAGCGTACGTGGTGCTACGCCGTTCGTGCTGCTTCATCGGTCTGACGGGTGCACGAAATCCGGGTTGAGCACACCCGGTCACCGGGTGAACTCCGCGCCGCCGAAATCGCCTCCCGGTGGGCCGGTCGAAGCGGACTAGCGTGGCCGGTATGGAGACGTTGCTCGCTGAACTCCGCACCGCACTGGGTGACGCAGGCGTCCTGACCGATGCCGACGTCACCGCGAGCTACCGGCGCGACATGATGCCGCTGGCGCCGCACGGCAGCCCGCTGGCAGTGGTGTTCCCCCTGAACACGGAGCAGGTCCAGGCGGTCGTGCGGGCGTGCGCGAGCCACCGGGTCCCGATCGTCCCCCGCGGTGCGGGCAGCGGTCTGTCCGGCGCCGCGAACGCGATCGAGGGGTGCGTCGTCCTCGTGACGACCAAGATGAACGCGATCGTCGAGATCGACGCCGACAACCGCCTCGCCGTCGTCGAGCCGGGCGTGGTGAACCTCGACCTGCGCGGCGCCGTCGAGAAGGACGGCCTGTTCTACCCGCCCGACCCGAGCAGCTACGACTGGTGCACGATCGGCGGCAACCTCTCCACGAACGCGGGCGGTCTCTGCTGCGTGAAGTACGGCGTCACCACCGACTCCGTGCTCGGCCTGGAGGTCGTGCTGGCCGACGGCGAGGTCCTGCGCACGGGCCGGCGCACGGTCAAGGGCGTCGCGGGCTACGACCTGACGAAGCTCTTCATCGGCTCCGAGGGGACCCTCGGCGTGATCACGAAGGCCACGCTCGCGCTGCGCCCGTTGCCGCAGGCCCCGGCCACGCTGGTCGCCGCGTTCAGCAGCACGGCCAAGGCCGGCGCGGCGGTCAGCAAGATCGTCCGCGAGGGCCTGGTCCCGTCGCTGATGGAGATCATGGACCGCACCTCGATCGAGGCCGTGGAGCAGTACCTCAAGACCGAGCTCGGCGCGGGTCCCGGCTGCGCCGCGCTGCTCATCTGCCAGTCCGACGCGGGTGGTGAGCAGGCGCGCGACGAGCTGCGCAAGATCGAGGAGATCTGCCTCGAGGCCGACCTCGTGTACGCGACCCACGACGTCAACGAGGGCCGCGACCTGCTGACCGCCCGCCGGGCCGTGCTGACGGCGCTGGAGGTCTACGGCTCGTGGCTGACCGACGACGTGTGCGTGCCCCGCACCCGCATCGCCGAGCTCATCCAGGGCTGCGAGGACATCGCCGCGGAGGTGGGTCTGAAGATCGCCGTCGTCGGCCACGCGGGCGACGGCAACATGCACCCGACGATCGTCTACGACCCCGCCGACGCCGACCAGTTCGCCCGCGCCCAGAAGGCGTTCGACGACATCCTCGCCCTGGGGCTGTCGCTCGGCGGCACGGTCACCGGCGAGCACGGCGTCGGCAAGATCAAGCGCGAGTGGCTGGAGAAGGAGATCGGGCCGGTCGGGCTCCGGGTCCACCGCGAGATCAAGCGGGCGCTGGACCCGGAGAACCTGTTCAACCCCGGCTCGATGTTCAGCCTCTGACACCAGGCTCGGCCGGTCCGGGGGGACTCGAGCGCGAAGGCCCGCCCGCTCGGTGAGCGGACGGGCCTCCGGCAAGTGCTGGGTCAGCGTTCGACGCGCGGGATGATCTGCGTCGAGTCGTCCTGGATCTGCGCCTCCATCACCTGGGTGATGTCGTCGGCCTCGGCCTCCACCAGCGCCTTCTTCTCCTTGCGCGCCTTGATCACCTCGATGATGATCGGCACGATCGACAGGAAGACGATGGCGAGCAGCGTGATCTCCAGGTTCTCCTTGATGAAGGTGACCTGGCCGAGGAAGTAGCCGAGGATCGTCAGACCCGCGGCCCACGCCACGCCGCCGATCGCGGAGTAGGTGAAGTACTTCTTCGGGTCCATCTTGCCCACGCCGGCCATCGCGGTGATGAACGTGCGGACGATCGGCACGAACCGGGCGAGGACGATGGCGCGCGCGCCGTACTTGTCGAAGAACTCCTGCGTCTTGTCGACGTACTCCTTCTTGAAGATCTTCGACTCCGGCTTGGCGAACAGCGCGGGGCCCGCCTTCGCGCCGATGTAGTAGCCGGCCACGTTGCCGACGAACGCGCAGACCGTGAGGAGCACGCAGACGAGCCACAGCGGGGTGTCGATGGTGCCCGCGGCGACGAAGAGACCCGCTGTGAACAGCAGTGAGTCGCCCGGCAGGAAGAAGCCGACGAGCAGCCCGCACTCCGCGAAGATGATGAGGCACAGCCCGATGAGCATGTACGGGCCGAGCCCGTTCAGCAGAACGGTGGGGTCCAGCCAGTCAGGGCCCAATGCAACAGTCACGGCCACAACGGTACAGGTCAGCTGAGCGTGATCACTGCGGCCACCGTGCCCGCTGCCAGGCCCAACAGCAGCGCGAGGCCCAGCACCCACCACGCGGACACGGGTGCCGGGCGTTCGTCGGCAATCTGGACATGTGCGGCAAATCCGGCATTCGTGCTGGTCGCCTGCGCCCTCAGCGCGTCGGTCACCAACCGCTCCGGATCGTCCGCCATGCCCCTAGTCCTTGACCCACTCGCCCCTGACCAACACGTCCTTCGGCTTCAATTCTGCATCCAGCACGACGAGGTCCGCCGCACAGCCCGCCTGGAGCCTGCCGGTGTCGAGTCCGAGCAGGTCCGCGCCGCGCGTCGCCGTGGCGTGCGCGGCCTCCACGAGCGACAGCCCGCACGAGTTCACGGCGTTGCGGAACGCCACGTCCATCGTGAGCGTGCTGCCGGCGAGCGCGGCACCGCCCGCGAGCGTCGGGACGCCGTCGACGACCCGCACCTCGAGCCCGCCGACGTCGTACACGCCGTCGCCGACACCGGCCGCCGCGATGGCGTCGGTGATGAGGACCGTGCGCCGGAGCCCGGCGTGCCGGGCGGCCAGGCGGACCGCGGTCGGGTGCAGGTGCACGAGGTCGCAGATGAGCTCGACGGTGACGCGCTCGTCGTCCAGCAGCGCGCCGATCGGGCCCGGCTCGCGGTGGTGCAGCGGGCGCATGCCGTTGAACAGGTGCGTCGCCACCGAGGCGCCGGCGTCGACGGCCGGGCGGACCTGCGCCTCCGTCGCGTCGGTGTGGCCGATGGCCGCGATGACGTCGTTGTCGACGAGCTGGCGCACGGCCTGGACCGCGCCCTCCAGCTCGGGCGCGATGGTGATCATGCGGACGGTGCCCTTGCCCGCGTCGAGCAGCTTCGTCACCGCGGTCTGCTCCGGCGGGCACAGGATCGCCGGGTCGTGCGCGCCGCAGCGGGCCGCGGACAGGAACGGGCCCTCCAGGTGGACGCCCGCGACGACGCCCTCCTGGACCAGCTCGGCCAGCGCGGACACCTGGTCGGCCAGCTCCGGGACCGGGCGCGAGACCAGCGAGGCCAGCAGCGTCGTGGTGCCGTGCCTGCGGTGCGCGGCGGCGGCCTTGCGGATCTTCACCGGGTCGCTGCTGGTGAACGCGTCCCCGCCACCGCCGTGGCAGTGGATGTCGACGAACCCGGGCACGATCGTGCCCCCGCCGACGTCGGTCGTCGGGCCGTCGGGTGCGACCCCGTCGCCCACCGCCGCGATCCTGCCGTCGCGGACGCTGACCCACCCGTTCTCGAGCACCCCGTCCGGCGTGACGACCCGACCACCGGTCAGGGTCACGTCGACAGGTCCACCCCACGTGCTCATCACGCCTCCAGCGTGTCGATGGCCAGCAGCGCCGCGCCGAGGAAGCCCGCCTCGTCGCCGAGCGCCGCGAGCCGCAGCTCCGGTCGGCGCTGGAAGGCGATCAGCCCGTCCAGCCGTTCCCTCAAGGGCTCCACCAGCAGGTCTCCTGCGAGTGCGAGCCCACCGCCGAGCACGACGGCCTCGGGGCCGAGCAGCGTCGCCAGCACCAGGATCCCCCTGGCCAGCGCGTCCACGGCCTCGTGCCAGACGGTCACGGCGTCCTGCTCCCCGTCGCGCACCCTGCGAGCGACCTCGGCGGCGCCGTGGACGGGGGTGCCGGTACGTGCGGTGTACCGGCGGGCGATCGCCGCGGACGACGCCACCGTCTCCACGCAGCCGGTCTGGCCGCACGCGCAGGGCTCGCCGTGGCCGACGTCCACGTGGCCGATCTCGCCGGCGAAGCCGCCGGCGCTGAAGATCCTGCCGTCGAGCAGCAGCGCACCGGCGATCCCCGTGCCGATGGGCATGATCACGGCGTTGCGCAGGTCCCGGGCGGCACCCATGCGGCACTCGGCGAGGCCCGCGGCGCGGACGTCGTGGCCGAACGCGGTGGGCACGCCGAGCCGTTCGGTGAGGACGGTGCCGAACGGGAACCGGCTCCACGGCAGGTTGGCCGTGTAGACGCCGATCCCGGCGGCCTCGTCCACGATGCCCGGCGCCACGACCCCCACGGCGTCGATCTCGTGCTCGGAGGCACCGCCGAGCTCCTGCACGAGCTCGGCGATCACGTCGAGCAGGGGTTCGAGCTCGGTCGGGGTCGCCCGGCGCGCGTGCTTGTGCGCCGCCACCTCGTCCGAGGTGCCGGTGACGAGCGCCGCCTTGGTTTCGGTGCCACCGATGTCGACGGCGACCACGTGTCTGCGTGCCACGGGGACTGATCCTGCGGCATGAGAGGGCTATTGGTCTATACCAAGCACCGGATTGGGCGCGCGTTCCCGCGAGCTGAAACCACCCTCATCGGGCAAAACGGCTTCAGCTGCGGAAACTGTGAAGTGTGCTGCCTGTGGCGGTCAGCCGGCCATGATCTTCTGGAGGGCGTCGAGCGCACGGGAGGCCGTCGACTTCACCGTGCCCTTCGAGATGCCGGTGGCCTCCGCGATCTCGGCTTCGGACAGGTCGCCGTAGTAGCGCAGCACGAGCACCTCGCGCTGGCGCGGCGGCAGCTGCTGCAACGCCTTGACCACGGCCTGGTGCTCCGCGGTCAGCATCGCGAGCGACTCGGCCGAGCGCGCGTTCGCCACGTGCGGCGGTGTGTAGTCGCGGGCGGTCTTGCGGCGGCGCAGCACGCTGCGCGAGCCGTTTACCACGGCGGTGCGGAGGTAGCCCACGGCGGCCTGTGCGTCGCGCAGGCCCTTCCAGTTGCGGTGCAGGCCGGTGAAGGCCTCCTGCACCACGTCCTCGGCTGTCGCGGGCTCGTCCACGAGCAGCAGCGCGAGCCGGATGAGGCGCATGCGGTGCTGCTTGTAGAGGTCTTCGAGTGTGAGAGGCCCCGTGGGAGGTCCTGCGACGCCGTCCTTGATTCGCAGGTTGGTCAGGGTGTCCTGCACGGTGCGCGGTGTTTCGTCGCCAACCACAAGGTAGGACGGTACCGGTCACCGTCGCTACGGTGGTCGCATGGCCCGCTTTGCAGTCGAATTGGTGTTCGGTCCCGATACCGAGAAGCGTCTCGCGGTTCGTCCCGCGCACCGCGATTACCTCGCCTCCCTGTCCGGGAAGGGCGTGCTCCTGGCCGCCGGCCCGTTCGCGGACGACACCGGCGCGTTGATCATCTACGAGGCCGCGGACGAGGCGGCCGTGCGGGAGGTCATCGCCGCGGACCCGTACACGCCGGCGGAGGTCGTCGACTCGTGGACCATCCGCCCGTGGAACGCCCTGCTCGGCACCTGGGTCACCGGCTAGCGGCCCGCCCGCCCGGCCCGACCAGGCCCGACGTGTCGTCGTCGGCCATCTGCCGGTCGGCCTCGGCGATCTCCGCGACCGCCTGGCGGTCCACGACCAGCGGCGTGAACGCGCGGAAGTACTTCAGAGCGCCGACCCAGCCGGGGACGTGGACCGCCTTCGCCCGCCTCTCGATGCCCTTCACGACGGCCCTGCCGACGTCGCGCACCGGGTACTTCTTGCTCGCGAGCCCCGGCATGCCCTGGCGCAGCCGGCCGAACACCGGGTGCTCGTCGGCGCTGTTGACCATGTCCGTGGCGATCCACGAGAAGTACGCCGTGCCGACGCCCACGCCCAGGTGCCGGACTTCGGCGCGGAGGCTGTCCGCGAACGCCTCGCTGCCCGCCTTCGCCGCCGAGTAGGCCGCGTTGCCGGGGATGTGCACGATCGCCGCGAGCGACGACACGACCAGGCAGTAACCGCGGCTGCGGACCAGGTGCGGCAGCGCCGTGCGGACCGTGCGCCACACGCCGAGCAGGTTGACCTCGATGACCCGTTCGAACGCCTTCGGGTCCATCGAGCGCACGAACCCGGTGGCCGCGATGCCCGCGTTCGCCACCACGACGTCAATGCCGCCGAAGTGCTCGGCGACCTCGTTCGTGACGCGTTCGAGCACGTCCCAGTCGGTGACGTCGGCTTCCCACGCCATGCCGCCGGTCTGCCGCGCGACCTCGTCGAGCTGGGCCTTCTCCAGCCCGACGAGCGCGAGCCGAGCCCCGCGCGCGGCCAGCTGCCGCGCCACCTCCGCGCCGATGCCCCTAGCCGCGCCGGTGATCAGTATCACCTTGCCCGTGACGTCCATGACCGCCACGGTAACCCAACCTACTCCCGGTAAGCTACTGGCAAGTTAAATTGCGCTGAGCCGGTCCACCTCGTCCTGGGAGAGCTCGAGGGACAGCACCGGCGTGAGGTCGGCGAGCTGCTCCAACGTCCGCGCGGACGCGATCGGCGCCGCCACGGTCGGCTGCTGCGCGAGCCACGCGAGGGCGACCGCGGCCACGGTCGTCGCGTGCGTCTCGGCCAGCTCGTCGAGCACCTCCAGGACCTGCAGCCCGTGCTCGTCGAGGTGCTGCGAGGCGCTCTGCGCGCGCACGCTCTCGACCTCGACGCCCGGCCGGTACTTGCCGGTCAGGAAGCCCCTGGCGAGCGAGAAGTACGGCACCGTCGCGAGCCCGTTCGCGGCGACGACCTGCTGGAGCGCGCCCTCGAACTTCGTGCGGCTGACCAGGTTGTACTCGGGCTGCAGCGCGACGAACCGCGCGAAGCCCTCGCGGTGCTGGATCTCGAGCGCGAGCGCCAGCCGTTCGGCGGAGAAGTTGGACGCGGCGACGTGGCGGACCTTGCCCTGCCTGACCAGCTCGTCGTAGGCGGCGAGCGTCTCCTCGAGCGGAGTGCCCGGGTCGTCGCGGTGGACGTAGTAGAGGTCGATGTGGTCGAGGCCGAGGCGCTTGAGCGACCGCTCGGCGCCGATGAGGACCGTGTCGCGCTTCTGGTTGTCGAACCCGGCCAGCATGCCGACCTTGGTGGCGACGACGACCCGGTCGCGGTGGCCGCGCCGCGCGAGCCACCGGCCGACGATCGCCTCGGACTCGCCGCCGGAGTTGCCCTCCGCCCAGGCCGAGTAGACGTCGGCGGTGTCGACGAAGTTGCCACCGGCCTCGACGTAGGCGTCGAGCACGGCGAACGACTGCTGCTCGTCGGCGGTCCAGCCGAACACGTTGCCGCCCAGGCAGAGGCGGGACACGTCCAGGTCTGTGCTGCTCAAGATCCCCATGGACGAACGGTAGACCGTGGGGGTGCGGTCCGCCCCGCGCACGCGCACCCCGCCGATGCCGTCGGTCAGGCCGTGATGTCGACGCCCTTCCAGAACGCCACCCGGCCCTTGATCTCCGCCGCCGCCTCCTTGGGTTCCGCGTAGTACCAGGCCGCGTCGCGGTTCTCCGCGCCGTCCACCTGCAGCGAGAAGTAGTTCGCGGTGCCCTTCCACGGGCAGACCGTGGTGTGGTCGGACGCCTTGAGCACGTCCGGGTCCACCGAGTCGAGCGGGAAGTAGTGGTTGCCTTCGACGACGACCGTGTCGTCACTCGATGCGATGATCTTGTCGTTCCACCGGGCAGTTGCCATGTCATCCACTATGCCTCCAGGCTCGTACCGTGACGAATTGTGGAACTTTCGGCGTGTGGGGTACCGAGCACAACTGGTCGGTCGAGGGGGTCGCGGAGCTCGAAGGGCTGGGCTTCGGCACCTTCTGGCTCGGCGGTTCGCCGGCGGGGGACCTGACGTTCGCGGAGCGGCTGGTGCGGGCGACCGGCTCGCTGACCGTGGCCACCGGCATCGTCAACGTCTGGCAGACCGAGCCGGAGGACGTCTCCCGCTCGTTCCACCGCATCGGCGGCGACCGGTTCCTGCTCGGCGTCGGGGTGGGGCACCGGCAGGTCGACCAGGCCTACGAGAAGCCGTTCGAGAAGCTCACGGCCTACCTCGACCGGCTCGACGTTCCGAGCGACAAGATCGTTCTGGCCGCGCTCGGCCCCCGCGTCCTGCGGCTCGCCGCCGAGCGGACCGCGGGCGCGCACCCCTACCTCGTGCCCGTCCAGCACACCGCGCACGCCCGCGAGGTCCTCGGCGCGGGCAAGTTCCTCGCCCCCGAGGTGACCGTCGTCGTCGAGGAGGACCCGGCCGCGGCGCGCAAGATCGCGCGCGAGCAGCTGGCGTTCTACTTCGGGCTCACGAACTACACCCGCAACTGGTTGCGCTGGGGTTTCACCGAGGCCGACGTCGCCGATCTCGGGTCCGACGACTTGATCGATGCACTCGTACCGCACGGTAACCCCGGCCAGGTGGCCGAGAAGCTGCGCGCCCACCTGGCCGCCGGTGCCGACCACGTGGCCATCCAGTCCCTGAACGGGCACTATGCCGAGCTGGCCGCCGCGTTGGGTCTGTGACCCGGCCTCGTAGGATGCGGTCGACACCCGTCAGGGCGCCTGAGGAGGACCACCGATGCCCATCGCAACTCCCGAGGTCTACGCGGAGATGCTGGACCGGGCCAAGGCGAACGAGTTCGCCTACCCCGCCATCAACGTCACGTCGTCGGAGACGCTCAACGCGGCTCTGCGCGGCTTCGCCGAGGCTGAGAGCGACGGCATCATCCAGGTCTCGACCGGCGGTGCCGAGTTCGCCTCGGGCACCAAGGTCAAGGACATGGTGACCGGCGCCGTGGCACTGGCCGAGTACGCGCACGTCGTGGCCGCGAAGTACCCGGTCAACATCGCGCTGCACACCGACCACTGCCCGAAGGACAAGCTCGACGGGTACGTGCGGCCGCTGATCGCGATCAGCCAGGAGCGGGTGGACAAGGGCGGCAACCCGCTCTTCCAGTCGCACATGTGGGACGGCTCCGCCGTGCCGCTGGAGGAGAACCTCCAGATCGCGAGCGAGCTGCTCGACCTCTCCGCCAAGGCCAAGCTCGTCCTCGAGATCGAGGTCGGCGTCGTCGGTGGCGAGGAGGACGGCGTCGACAACGAGATCAACGACAAGCTCTACACGACGCCCGAGGACTACCTGAAGACGGTCGAGGCGCTCGGCGCCGGCGAGAAGGGCCGCTACCTCCTCGCCGCGACGTTCGGCAACGTGCACGGCGTCTACAAGCCGGGCAACGTGAAGCTGCGCCCGGAGATCCTCAAGCAGGGCCAGGACGTCGTGGCGGAGAAGCTCGGCCTCGCGGCCGGCTCGAAGCCGTTCGACCTGGTCTTCCACGGCGGCTCCGGCTCGCTGCTCGAGGAGATCCACGAGGCCGTGTCGTACGGCGTCATCAAGATGAACATCGACACGGACACGCAGTACGCGTTCACGCGCCCGATCGCGGCGCACATGTTCGCGAACTACGACGGCGTGCTGAAGATCGACGGCGAGGTCGGCAACAAGAAGGCCTACGACCCGCGCAGCTACCTCAAGGCCGCCGAGACGGCCATGGGCGCCCGCATCGCGCAGGCGTGCGAGCACCTCAAGTCGTCGGGCCGCATGATCGCGGGCTGACGCACCGTTCGGCGAAGGGCCCCCGGTTTCCGCCGGGGGCCCTTTCGTTCTCAGCGGAACGCCTCGACGTTGCGCTCGACCCAGTCCGCGAACGTGCGCGGGGCACGGCCGAGGACCTTCTCGACGTCCGGGCTCACCGCCACCTCGTCCGGGGTGGGCGAGCCCAGGATGTCCAGGGTGTCGTCGGCGAGCTCGCCGGGCATCAGCTGCTCCATGCCCGCCTTGGCCTCGGCGCGGGTCAGCTCGTGGAACCGCACGGGCTCGCCGAGCGCGTCCGCGATGGCCTGCGCCTGCTGCCGCGGCGTGACCACCTCCGGCCCGGTGAGCTCGAGGATGCCGTTCCGGTCGCTCAGCAGGGCGGTGGCCGCGACCTCGGCGATGTCCGCCGGGTCGATCACCGGCACGCCGGTGTCGCCGAACGGCGCGGCGACGGTCCGCCGGGTGCGGACCGACTCCGCCCACCACAGCGCGTTGGACGCGAACCCGCCCGGCCGCAGGACCGCCCAGCCGAGGCCGGAGCCGCGCACCAGGTCCTCCAGCCCGCGCAGTTCGACCCGCGTCGTGCCGAACGGCCTGGTCCGCACGCCCAGCGACGACAGCAGCACCACCCGGCCCACGCCCTGCGCGACGGCCCGTTCGACCAGGGCGGCGGGGCTGGCGCCGACGGCGTGCAGGTCGCCGGAGAGCAGCAGGAACAACGCCTTCGCGCCCGTCAGGTCGAGGCTTTCCGGATCGGAGAGGTCCGCCACCTGGTGCCGCACGCCGTCGGGCACCTCCGCGGCGTGCCGCGACACGGCCACCACCTGCTCGCCCGCCTCGGCCAGTGCCTTCGTGAGGGGTCGTCCGATGTTCCCGGTCGCCCCGGTCACCACGATCATGTCCAGCTCCTTCGTCGTTGTGCGGACGACGGTAGGAACCGGGCTTACATTTCGTAAGGACGTACCTGCGGGTAAGCTCCCGACATGGCGGTCGGACCTCAGTTCACGCGTCCCGGGAACAACGGGCGCTATGACGTGTTTCACACCAACTGCCCCGCGCGCGAGATGGTCGACCACGTCACCAGCCGCTGGGGCATCTGGGTGCTGATCTCGCTGCAGGCCAACGACCTGAGGTTCTTCGAGCTGCGCGACGGCATCCAGGGCATCAGCGAGAAGATGCTGTCGCAGACCCTGCGCGGCCTCGTCGACGACGGGCTGATCTGGCGCAGGGTGGAGCCGACGACCCCGCCCCAGGTCACCTACGGGTTGACCGAGTTCGGGCGGGACGTCGGCGAGCCGCTGACCGACCTGTTCGGCCGGATCACCAGCAGGTTGTCAGCCCAGCTCCAGGCGTGACGCGATCAGCCGCGCCTCCGGCCGGTGGATCACCATGTCCCCGACCGTCCAGAGCACCGCGAGCAGCACGGCCGTGACCGCCGCCGACGCGAACGCGATCGGCGGTCCCCACAGGTACTCCTGCTGGAACCAGATGCCGACGTAGCCGACCGTCGTGACGGCCGCCGAGCCCAGCACGGCCGCGGCCGGCGTGGGCATCTTCACCGCGTGCGCCGCGTCGATCGCGAGACCGACGAGGACCAGGAAGAACGGCACGGCGGACTTCGGGAAGTCGATGCCCGCGAGCAACGGCCAGATCAGGCACCGGTAGACGACGTACCCGCCGACGACCGCGGTGGCCGCCCAGGGCCGGTCGATCGTGCGCCGCGCGATGACCAGCACGATCGCCGCCGCGACGAGCCCCCACACCGGGTAGACCCAGTCCGCGATCGGCAGCGCGAAGTGCACGACCGCCTCGCGCCCCACCCCGACGCCGAGCTGGTCGGCGGCGAACTGCAGCAGGATCGGCTCGGCCTCCGGCTTGCCGTTGTCCCAGGCCTGCAGAGCGCGCACGCCGTACTCCTGGTGCTGGTTGGGGAACCAGACGTTCTCCAGGAAGAAGAACCACAGGGCGACGAGCCCGAACGTCCGCGCGTTGCCCTCGGGGAAGTACTTCATCCACCCGCGGATCGCGCCGGCGAGCATCACCGCGGTGCCGAGGTAGAGCAGCGCGTGTGAACCACTCCACGACGTGATGTCGAGCCCGTTGACCCGGTGGTTGATGATGTCGATCGGCAGGGCGACGAGGAAGATCCCGCAGCCGATCTGCATGAGCCGCAGCGTGAGCTTGTCGACGCCGTACCCGGTGAACGTGTGGAACAGCGTGAGCCCCACGACGATGACCGTGCCGACCGTGTTGATCAGATGCGGTGGCGCCAGGTCGTCGCGCAGCCACTTGAAGTGCCACGAGACGTCCCACGACGAGCCGATCAGCTTGAGGAGCAGTCCGACGAGCCACAGCCGGTAGAGCTGCTTCGTGAGCGCCGCCGGTGTCTCCCTGCCCGGAACGCCCCGCTCCCAGTACTGGTCCCGGAACTGCCTTGCCCCCTGAATCATCCGCACATCATGGGCCGCTGTTCCGGCATCAGGAAGCCGAATCCACCCTGGTTTTACCCTGATGTTTCCAATTTGTGTGCACGAGCGGGTGAACCGCGTTGATCTGAACGGCCGAGCGCGGCAGCATGCACGGCCATGGGCAAGAAGTTCGTCGCAGCCGTGCTCGTCACCGCATTGGCCCTGGCTGTTGTGGCCACGGTCATGAGGGTCTTCCTCTCCTGAGCCGGTCCCGTGCGGCACGATGAGCCGCATGGTTGAGAACCTGCTCGGGCCCGAACCGACCCGCCTCCCCGACCGCCCCGAGGCGCAGGCCGCCGCGGACGGCGGCACCGACCCCGCCAAGATCGTGCGGGCCTACCCCGACTTCTCCGAGGCCTGGGCTCTGCTGGCCGAGCGCTCGCTGCACTCCGGTGACCCCGTCGCTGCTTACGCGTACGCGCGCACCGGCTACCACCGGGGGCTCGACCAGCTGCGCCGGTCCGGGTGGAAGGGGTTCGGGCCCGTCCCGTGGGACCACCGGCCCAACCAGGGGTTCCTGCGGTCGCTCGGGGCGTTGGCCCGGGCCGCCCGGGAGATCGGGGAGGACGAGGAGTGGGAGCGGTGCAGCACGTTCCTGGCCGACTCCGACCCCGAGGCCCCGGCCGCGCTGGGGTTGGTCTGAGCTGACGTGGGTGTCGTCCGGGACGCGGTCGGGCGTGGGCTGGCGCGGTGGCGCGGGGCCGCGCTGCCGATCGTCCACTGTGCACTGTCCGCTGGTCTGGCGTGGGTCGTCGCGACCCTCGTGATCGGGCACCAGCACCCTTTCTTCGCACCGATCGCCGCCGTCGTCTGCCTCGGCGTCTCGCTGGGGCAGCGGCTGCGGCGCGTCGGTGAGCTCGTCGTCGGCGTGTCCGTCGGTGTGGGGGTCGGGGACGCGCTGATCGGGTGGATCGGCAGCGGGCCCTGGCAGATCGCGCTCGTGGTCGCGCTGGCGATGTCGGCCGCGGTGCTGCTCGACGGCGGGACCGTCATCGCGTTGCAGGCCGGGAGCAGTGCCGTGCTGGTCGCGACGCTGTTGCCGCCCAGCGCCGGCGGCGGGTTCGACCGGATGATCGACGCGTTGACCGGTGGACTGGTCGGGCTCGTCGTCGCGGCGTTGCTCCCCGCCAACCCCGTCACGGTGGCGCAGCGGCAGCTCAAGGCGTTGACGAACACCCTCAGCGGGGCGCTGCGCACCCTCGCCGGGGCGTTGGACGAGAAGGACTCGGTGAAGGCCGCCGGGGTGCTGGCCGAGCTGCGGACCAGTCAGGACACGATCGACGCCTACAAGGCGGCGCTGCAGACCGGCAGCGAGATCGCGAAGATCGCGCCGATTCGGTGGCGGTCCAAGGACGAGCTCAGCCGGTACCAGACCGCGGCCGGGCCGGTGGACTACGCGATTCGCAACACGCGTGTGCTGGCCCGGCGGGTGATGGCGGCGCTCAAGGCCCAGGAGCAGATCCCGGACGGGGTGCCGCAGGTGCTGAAGGACTACGCGGACGCCGTCGACTGCCTCAGGGGCGAGCTGGAGAAGGGCAAGGAGCCCAGCGGGACCCGGGAGGCCGTGCGGGACGCCGCGCGGCAGCTCACCGCGCGGCGTCTCGGCGGGGACGGGTTCTCGTCCAAGGTCGTGCTGGCCCAGATCCGCAGTGTCGCGGTGGACCTGTTGCAGGCGACCGGGGTGAGCCGGAGCGAGGCGATGGAGGCGTTGCCGCCCCTCAGCCCTCCGGCCGGTTCAGGATCCCCAGCAGCAGGGAGTGGACCTGTTCGTGGTCCTGAGGATCTGCCAGGGCGCACGAACCGCCCGTGATCGCGTACCACTCCTCCGCGCCCTCGTAGCGGACCAGCGCGCGCAGCTTCCCGTCGTCGGAGAGCTCCGTGCACAGCTCCAGGTCGCCGGTGACGACGCCGACCTCGTCGGTCATCACGCCACCGGGGCCCGCCACGAAGAGCGAGGAATGGGACGCCATCAGCACCTTCCGAGCATGCCCGTCAGTTCGGTCTTCTCCGCCGAGTTCACGCTGAGGCTCCAGCGGTACTTGGTGTGTACCCACATCTTCGCGTAGGTGCACCAGTACGAGGTCAGCGGCGGCTTCCACGTCGCCGGCGTCTGGTCGCCCTTCGACTGGTTCACGTTGTCGGTCACCGCGATCAGCTGCGGGCCCGACAGGTCGTTGGCGAACGACTGGCGTTGCGCGGTCGTCCACGAGCTCGCTCCCGACCTCCAGGCGGCCGCCAGGGGTACGACGTGGTCGATGTCCACGTCGGCCGCCGCGGACCAGGTCGCGCCGTCGTAGGGCGAGAACCAGCGGCCCGACGTGGCGGCGCACGAGGAGTCTGTCACCACGTTCGTGCCGTCGCGCTTCAACACGGCCTCACGGGTGTTGCAGGTACCCGACTGGGTGATCCAGTGCGGGAACTTGTCGCGCGAATAGCCCGTCATGGAGCCGTCCGCGCGCACGGTGAGGCCCGCCAGCTCGGATTTCGCGGTGGCGGTGCTGGGAATGTTCGGCGGTGTCGCGAGTGCAGGGGAAACAAAACCGAGGGCGATGGCCGCGGTGGCAACCAGGACGCCGACGGTTCGGTTAACTTTTGACATCGTCCCGACCTTCCTTGTTGGAAAGTGATCGGGACTACCCTTCGTCACATTCTGGAATTAGGCAATGCCTTCGAGTGACACTCCGGCGAATTACAAGTTGACGGTTAGACGCCTCGAACGAGCCTCAGGTCCTCGGTGTGGCGGTACCAGGTCCACTTGTCGACCGGCCGCGGGTGCTTGTGCCCGTCGAGCGTGGCCGTCGTCGGCAGACAGCCGAGCTGGAACGCGCGCGGCCGGCTCTCCTTCACCTTCGAGCCGATGAGCCGCTTGTTGACGATCCGGACCACGAGCCCCAGGCCGCCCTCGGTGTCGGGCGTGCACTCGATCCGCGACGCCTGCCCGCGCAGCACGTTGTCCGCGTCGCTGTAACCAACGCCACGAACGGGCGAAAGCACGCCCAGTCCCATGAGGACACCGCCGACGTCGTCGCGCACGAGCGGAACGGGATCCACGTCACCGTTCAGGGCCACGTCGAGAGCGCGTTCCTGGTTCGTCGACAGCCCCCACAGCGCGGCCACCGCCGACTCGCCGACGGGCACGTAACCCACCGCCACCGAGCCGAGCTTCTCCTTGCGCAGCAACCGGACCGCGACCGCGGCGAGGTCGGCGTCCGTGCCCACGACGACGAGCCGTTCCGCGTCCAGGCAGGGGTCGACGTGGTCCTTGCCGGGGCGCGCCGGGACGACGTGGACGTCGTCACGTTGAGTGATCATTGGCGACTGCGTGTTTCCGCAGGCCAACACGATTCCGTGCACGGTCATCTCCTGGTCTACCCTCGCTTACCGGCGTTCGCTCGAACCAGTCCAAGCGCTTGGAGTTTCACATGCCGGCCGTCGTGCTGATCGGTGCCCAGTGGGGCGATGAGGGCAAGGGCAAGGCCACCGACATCCTCGGTGAGCGTGTCCAGTGGATCGTCCGCTACCAGGGCGGCAACAACGCGGGTCACACCGTGGTCCTCCCGGACGGCCAGAAGTTCGCCCTCCACCTCATCCCGTCCGGCATTCTCACACCGGGTGTGAAGAACGTGATCGGCAACGGTGTCGTGGTCGACCCCGGCGTGCTGCTCGAGGAGCTCGCGGGTCTCGAGGAGAAGAACGTCGACACCAGCAGCCTGCTGATCTCGTCGGACGCGCACTTGATCATGCCGTACCACGTGGCCATCGACAAGGTGACCGAGCGCTACCTGGGCAAGGCGAAGATCGGCACGACCGGCCGCGGCATCGGCCCGTGCTACCAGGACAAGCTCGCCCGCGTCGGCGTCCGCGCGCAGGACCTGCTCGACGAGAAGATCCTGCGGCAGAAGGTCGAGGCCGCCCTGGACTTCAAGAACCAGGTGCTGGTCAAGGTCTACAACCGCAAGGCGCTCGACCCCGACCAGGTCGTCGACCAGGTCCTGGAGCGCGGCCAGCACTTCGTGCACCGCATCGCCGACACCCGCCTGCTGCTCAACCAGGCGCTCGACCGCGACGAGATCGTGCTGCTGGAGGGCTCGCAGGGCACCCTGCTCGACGTCGACCACGGCACCTACCCGTTCGTCACGTCGTCGAACCCGACATCGGGTGGCGCGGCCGTCGGCTCCGGTGTCGGCCCGACGCGGATCAACACCGTGATCGGCATCCTGAAGGCCTACACCACGCGCGTGGGCTCCGGTCCGTTCCCGACCGAGCTGAACGACGACATGGGCGAGTTCCTGCGCAAGCAGGGCGGTGAGTTCGGTGTCACCACGGGACGTTCGCGGCGCACCGGCTGGTTCGACGCCGTGATCGCCCGCTACGCCTCGCGCGTCAACGGCATCACCGACTACTTCCTCACGAAGCTGGACGTGTTGTCGGGCCTGGAGAAGGTGCCGGTCTGCGTCGGGTACGAAGTGGACGGTCGCCGGGTCGACGAGATGCCGATGACGCAGACCGACGTGCACCACGCCGTGCCGGTGTACGAGGAGCTGCCGGGCTGGTTCGAGGACATCTCGGGCTGCCGCTCGTTCGAGGAGCTGCCGGCCAACGCGCGCTCCTACGTCGAGTACCTGGAGAGCATCAGCGGCGCCCGCGTGTCGGCGATCGGCGTCGGCCCCGGCCGCGACCAGACGATCGTCCGCCACGACGTTCTCGGCTGATACCGACTATCTCGAAGTACGACGCTTTTTCACGATTTGGGCGTCGTTGACGAAGGGCCGCGGCTCGCCTGTAATTCGGCACCGTGGCCCTTTCGCTTGTTCGGAAAACCACGCTCCCGGTGCGCTGGATCAGCCCGGTGGCGTTGGTCCTGCTGTGGCAAACCGCCAGCTCGACAGGTGTGCTGTCGCCGGAGAAACTCGCTTCTCCGCTGACGGTCGCGCAGTCCGCCGGTGAGCTGATCGCCGACGGTCAATTGGTCGACGCATTTCTCGTGTCGCTGGGCCGCGTATTCTTCGGATTCCTGATCGGCGGCGTGGTCGGCGTCGCCCTCGGTCTCGTCTCCGGCCTTTCCCGGTGGGGCGAGACGCTGCTGGACCCGCCCGTGCAGATGCTGCGGACGCTCCCGCACCTCGGCCTGATCCCGTTGTTCATCCTGTGGTTCGGCATCGGCGAGGAACCGAAGCTCGCGCTCGTCGCGGCCGGTGTCGCGTTCCCGCTCTACCTCAACCTGCACGCCGGAATCCGCCAGACCGACCCCGGCCTGGTCGAGGCCGCCCGCGCCCTGGGCTACAGCCGCTACGAGCGCATCGCGCACGTCGTGCTGCCGTCCGCCGTGCCGCAATCCCTGGTGGGACTGCGGATCGCGCTCGGCACCGCCTGGTTGTCGCTCATCGTCGGCGAGCAGGTCAACGCCGACTCCGGCCTGGGGTTCCTGATCAACAACGCCCGTGAGTTCCTGCGCACCGACGTCGTGGTCGTCGGCCTCGTGGTCTACGCGCTGCTGGGCCTGTCCACCGACGCGCTGGTGCGCCTGCTCGAGAGGAGGGTGCTGCGATGGCGGGCCCGGTGACCGTTCGCGGACTGCGCAAGGACTTCGGCGCGCGGACCGTCCTGCACGACGTGGACCTGGAGATCGCTCCCGGCGAGTTCGTCGCGCTGCTCGGCCGCAGCGGCTGCGGCAAGTCGACGCTGCTGCGCATCCTCGCGGGCCTGGACCGCGAGGTCACCGGGCAGGCGCGGATCGACGGCACGGTGTCGATCGCGTTCCAGCAGCCGCGGCTGCTGCCGTGGCGCAAGGTCTGGCGCAACATCGTCCTCGGCCTGCACCGGCCGGACGGCCGCGAGATCGCGTTGAAGGCACTGGAAGAGGTGCGGCTGGCCGGTCACGCCGACGCGTGGCCGCTCACGCTCTCCGGCGGTGAGGCGCAACGGGTCTCGCTCGCGAGGGCGCTGGTCCGCGAACCGGACGTGCTGCTGCTCGACGAACCGTTCGGCGCGCTGGACGCGTTGACCCGGCTCGCCATGCACCACCTGGTGGAAGACCTGTGGGCCCGGCACCGGCCCGCGGTGCTGCTCGTCACGCACGACGTCGACGAGGCGTTGCTGCTGGCCGACCGGATCCTCGTGCTCGACGAGGGCCGGATCGTCGCCACGCACCACGTCGACCTGCCCCGCCCGCGCCGCCGGGCCTCGATCGTGGAGCAACGCGCCCGCGTGCTCGCCGACCTGGGAGTGGATGTTGAAACAGCTGCCTAGCCGAAGTCTGCTCGCCCTGCTCGCGGCGATCCTGTTCACGACCGGGTGTTCGGCCGCCGCGCAGGACACCCCGGCCGGTGAGGTCGTGCTCAAGGTCGGCGACCAGAAGGGCGGCGCGAAGTCCGTGCTGACCGCCGCGGGGTTGCTGAACGACTTCCCCTACAAGATCGAGTGGTCGACCTTCACGTCCGGGCCGCCGCTGCTGGAGGCCGCCTCCGCCGGTGCGATCGACATCGGCGCCGTCGGCAACACCCCACCGATCTTCGCCGCCGCCGCGAACGCCAGGATCGCCGCGGTCGGCGTGTCCCAGGGCCAGGTCGAGGCCGACGCGATCCTCGTTCCCGAGAGCTCGCCGCTGCGGTCGGTCGCCGACCTCCGCGGCAAGAACATCGCGGTGGCCAAGGGAAGCTCGGCGCACGGCCAGGTCCTGCTCACCCTGCGGTCCGCCGGTCTCACGACCAAGGACGTGACGCTCAACTTCCTGCAGCCCGCCGACGCCTACGGCGCGTTCACCCAGGGCAAGGTCGACGCCTGGGCCGTGTGGGACCCCTACACCGCGCAGGCGCAGCAGGAGGCCAAGGCCCGCGTGCTCACCACCGGGGAGGGCAGGTCGAACGGCTACGGCTTCCAGGTCGCGGGCCGCAAGGCGTTGGACGACAACGGGAAGAACCCGGCGATCAAGGAGTACCTGGTCCGCTACTACAAGGCGCAGAAGTGGGCCGACACGCACCGCGAGGAGTGGGCGAAGGCGTGGGCCGCGGAGACCGGGCTGAAGTACGACGTCGCCCTGGCCGCCGTGCAGCGCAACGGCGACAAGGTGGTGAAGCTCGACGACACGGTGATCAAGTCCGAGCAGGAGCTCGCCGACGCGTTCACCGAGGACAGGACGCTGCCCGGCAAGGTCGACTTCGCGAAGTTCGTCGACACGAGGTTCCAGGGAGATCTCGCATGAGCATCACGCTGCACTGGTTCCTGCCGACCTCCGGCGACGGGCGCACGGTCGTGGAGCACTTCCACGCCAACCGCGCACCGGCCGCGGGTGCGCGGCGGGAACCGGACATCGACTACCTGGCGCAGATCGCGCGCACGGCCGAGCAGGTCGGGTTCACCGGCGTGCTCACGCCGACCGGGACGTGGTGCGAGGACGCGTGGCTGACCACGTCCGCGCTGATCGCGCAGACGAAGACGCTCAAGTTCCTCGTGGCGTTCCGGCCCGGTGTGCTGTCGCCGACGCTCGCGGCGCAGATGGCCGCGACCTACCAGCGGATCTCGCGCGGCCGGTTGCTGCTGAACGTCGTGACCGGCGGCGACTCCGTCGAGCAGCGGCGGTTCGGCGACTGGCTCGACCACGACCAGCGCTACTCGCGCACCGACGAGTTCCTCCAGGTCGTGCGCGGCATCTGGACCGGCGAGCCGTACTCGTTCCACGGCGAGCACTACCGGGTGCAGGACGCGACGGTGCTGGCCGCGCCGGACCCGGTGCCGCCGATCTACTTCGGTGGGTCGTCCGACGCCGCGCTGCCGGTGGCCGCCGCCCGTGCCGACGTCTACCTGACCTGGGGCGAGCCGCCCGCCGACGTGGCCGCGAAGATCGCGCGCGTGCGGGCGCTGACGGACCGGCCGATCCGGTTCGGCATCCGGCTGCACACCATCAGCCGGGACACCTCGGCCGAGGCGTGGGAGGCGGCGGCGAAGCTGCTCGACGCGCTCGACCCCGAGTCGGTGGCGAAGGCGCAGGCCCAGCTGGGTGCGTCGGAATCCGTTGGGCAGCAACGGATGGTGGCGCTGCACGGCGGCGACCTCAGCCGTGGCGTGCGCGGGCTGGAGATCCACCCGAACCTGTGGGCCGGTGTCGGCCTGGTCCGCGGTGGAGCCGGCACGGCGTTGGTGGGCTCGCACTCCGAGGTCGCGGACCTGGTCGAGGAGTACCACTCCGTCGGCATCGAGGAGTTCGTGCTCTCCGGCTACCCGCACCTGGAGGAGGCGTACTGGTTCGGCGAGGGCGTGCGGCCCCTGCTGAAGCAGCGCGGGCTGCTCGGCGGGGACCGCACGCTCGTCGCGACTAGCGCCTGACCTTGGCCTCGACGGCCGTGTCGGGGTTGTCCGCGAACACGCCGTCGATGCCCTGCTTGAAGAAGAGCTCGTACTCCTCGAAGGCCCGGCCGTACGCGGCCGGGTCGGTCGAGGACCGGAAGTCGGCCGGCAGGAACGAGTTCTCGTTGCGGAACGTCCACGAGTGCACGATCAGCCCGGCCTTGTGCGCGTCCCCGACCACGGTCGTCGGCGCCTTCAGGAACCCGTTGGCGTCACGGGGGATGATGAGGTCCTTGGTGAGGCCGACGCCGTCCGCGTAGCCGCGCACCTCCCGCAGGCCCGCCGGGGTGACCAGGTCGGCGTAGGTGCGCTGGTCACCGGCCACCACGAAGTCGTAGGGCGCGCCCGAACCGTTGACGAGCTGGACGATCGGCACCCGCAGCGACCGGTTGAGCTGCTTGAGGTTCGCGACCTCGAACGACTGCACGTAGACCTTGGCGCTGCTCCGGTTCAGGCCGTTGCGGTTCAGCAGGTCGACGAGCTTCGGCTCCAGCGCGAGACCGATCGACTGGAAGTACGTCGGGTGCTTGGTCTCCGGGTAGAGGCCGATCTCGCGGTGCAGCTCGCGGGACAGGCGCTTCGAGAGATCGATGACCTCCTGGAACGTCGGGATCTCGAAGCGGCCGTCGTAGAGCGTGTTGCGCGGGCGGATCGCGGGGATGCGTTCCTTGGCGCGCAACGTTTTCAGCTCGGCGAGGGTGAAGTCCTCGGTGAACCAGCCGGTGATCGCGACCCCGTCGATCGTCTTGGTCGTCCTGCGCCCGGCGAACTCGGGTTTGGTGTCGACGTTCGTGGTGCCGCTGATCTCGTTCTCGTGCCGGGCGACGAGCTTGCCGTCCTTCGTCGGCACCAGGTCCGGCTCGATGAAGTCGGCGCCCGTCCGCGCCGCGAGCTCGTAGGCCGCGAGCGTGTGCTCGGGCCGGTACGCCGACGCGCCGCGGTGCCCGATGACGATCGGGCCCTTGTCGTCGTGTGCCGAGGCGGAGGGCAGGGTTGCCACGACCGCGCCCGCGAACACGAGCACCACGGCGGCGAGACCTCTCCGAAGCATCGTTCGACCTCCCATTTCACGTTGGAAGCGCACCCAAGCATCGCAACACGAAATGCAGGTGAACGGCTATTCACGGGACAGTGCGGCTTCCTCCAGGTCCAGCTCGCGCATCACCCGGAACAGCACCTCGTCATCGATCTCACCGTTGTCCCTGGCCTTGACGAACTCGTCGCGTTCGGCGGCGAGCATCACCCGGCGCAGCCTGCGGTACGCGGCCGCCGGGCTCTCCTCCTCCTGCCGCCCGAGCCGTTCCCACGCGGCGTTGCCCCGGTGCTCGGCGAGCGAGCGCAGCTGGTCGCGCACGTGGTCCGGGGTGTCGTCGACCTCCTCGTCGAGCCTGGTCACCGCCGCCTGCGCGGCCCGGTGCTGCACCTGGGCCTCGGTCAGCGCGTCCTGGCGCGCGTCGTCGCCCTCGAAGCCGATCTTGTTGATGATCCAGGGCAACGTCAGGCCCTGCAGCAGCAGCGTGGCGACCGTGACCACGAAGGCGCAGAACAGGATGACGTCGCGTCCCGGCACGTTCTCCGGGATCGCCGCGGCGGCCGCCAGCGTCACCACGCCGCGCATGCCGGCCCACGCGATGACCGTGACCTGGCCGAGGTGCGGCGGCTTCTCCCGTTCGCGCAGGCGTTTCGACAGGTAGCGGGGGATGTACGTGGCCGGGTACATCCAGACGAACCGGGCGAGGATCGTCGCGAGCAGCACGGCCCCGGCGCCGAGCAGCAGGGCGGTGTCCAGCTCGACGTCGCGGATGATCGCGGACACCTGCAGCCCGATGAGCGCGAAGACGAACGCCTCCAGCAGGGCGTCCAGGGCCTTCCAGACCGCCGCGTCCTGCAGCCGCGTCGAGTACTTGCCGCGCGGCGAGTGGTGGCCGACGTACAGGCCGGCGACGACGACCGCGAGCACGCCCGAGACGTGGGCGACCTCCTCGGCGACGAGGTAGGCGCCGAACGGCACCAGCAGCCCCAGCGCGCTCTCCAGCACCCCCTCGCAGAGCCGCCGGCGCAGGAACCGGACCACCACGCCGACGACCAGGCCGACCGCGATGCCGCCGGCCGTGACGAGCAGGAACAGGCCCACGCCCTCCACGGGGTGCATGGCGGCGCCCGCGGCTGCCGCCACCGCGACCTTGAACGCCGTCAGCGCCGTGGCGTCGTTGATCAGGCTCTCGCCGACCAGCAACGTCATCGCGCGGCGTTGCAGCCCGAGCTTGCGGCCGATCGCGACCGCGGCGACGGCGTCCGGCGGGGCGACGACCGCTCCCAGGACCAGCGCCGCGGCGAACGGCAGGTCCGGGAACACCAGTTTCGCCGTCACGCCGACGACGAGCGTCGTGAACAGCACCAGCCCGACCGCGAGCAGGCCGATCGGCCGCAGGTTCGCGCGGATGTTGAGGTACGAGCTGTCGAGCGCCGCGCTGTAGAGCAGCGGCGGCAGCACGACCAGCAGGATCAGGTGCGGGTCGAGCTCGAACTCCGGCACACCCGGTATGAACGAGACCACGAGCCCGACGGCGACCAGCACCAGCGGTGACGACAGGTTGAACCGGCGCGCGACGGCAGTGACGACCAGCGCACCGAGGAGCAGCAGCAGGAGTTCAGGCCCGACCATGCGCTCATTCTGCGTACTGTGGGAAGCCATGACCTGTTCGCACGTGGCAGCCCTGCCCCGAGAAGTGACGCCGGACTCCGCCGGGGGGTGTGCCGACTGCGCCGCCGAGGGCCGGCAGAGCTGGGCCCACCTGCGGATGTGCCTGTCCTGCGGGCACGTGGCGTGCTGTGACTCCAGCCCCCGCAGGCACGCGACGAAGCACTTCGAGGCGTCCCGGCACCCGGTCATGCGCTCGTTCGAGCCGGGCGAGGACTGGCGCTGGTGCCATGTGGACGCCGCGATCGTCTGAAAGTTCTTTGCAGTCCCTTTGGATTGATCGCCTGCCGCTGTGATCGCGCCCACAGTACGGTCGGTCCGTGGCCAACCCGGACCTCGCCCGCATCGTCGCGGAGCACGACGAGGAGATGCCGTCGCGCTCGCTCTCACCCCGGTGGGAGCGGGCGCTGTGGATCGCCGGTCTGCTGATCGCGCTCCTCGTGCTGAAGCAGGTGTTCCTCCCGTTCGCCAAGGGGAGCCAGTACTACCTGATCATCTTCCTGGCGGTGACGCTGCCGCTCGTGTTCCTGTCCTACGGCCGCGGGCACACGCCGCCGTGGTGGGACTGGTTGCTGGCGCTGCTGGCGTTCGTCGTCGCCTCCTACCCGCTCTTCGGGGGCTATGACGAGTTCCTGAACCGGCAGGGCCAGCTGACGACGCTGGACGTCGTGGCGGGCGCGGTGCTGCTCGTGCTGATCCTGGAGGCCTGCCGGCGCACGACCGGGTGGGTGCTCCCCGTGGTGTGCCTGGCGTTCCTCGCCTACGCCTACTACGGCGGGTTCCTGCCGCCGTCGTGGTCGATCGCGCACTCCGGCGTCGACTTCTCGCAGATCATCAACGGGTACTTCAACGACTCCAGCGGGTTCTACGGCATCCCCCTGGACGTCGCCGCGACCTACATCGTGCTCTTCACGATCTACGGCGCGGTGCTGAACGCCTCCGGGGCGGGCAAGTTCTTCGTGGACGTGAGCTTCGCCGCGTTCCGCAAGTCGCGGACCGCTCCCGGTCGCACCGCAGCGACGGCGGGCTTCCTGCTGGGCACGGTCTCGGGTTCCGGCACGGCGACCACGGTGTCGCTGGGCGCCGTGACGTGGCCGATGCTGCAGAAGGCCGGGTACCCCAAGGAGAACGCGGGCGGGCTGCTCGCCGCGTCCGGCATCGGCGCGATCCTGTCGCCGCCCACGCTCGGCGCGGCGGCGTTCATCATCGCCGAGTACCTGGAGGTCTCGTACCTGGAGGTGCTGGTCTGGGCGATCATCCCGACGCTGCTCTACTACCTCGGCATCGCGCTGGCGGTGGAGGCCGACGCGCGGCGGTTCGGGGCCAAGCCGGTCGACGTGGACGCGCCGCGGTTCTTCGACGTGCTCAAGCTCGGCTGGTACCACTTCCTGTCGCTCGGGATCATCATCGTGTTCCTGGTGCTGGACGTCCCGGTCTACAAGGCGGTCGTCTACGCGACCGGTGTCGCCGCGCTGTTCGCGCTGATCAACCACCGGCGCGACTGGTTCCGGCTCGTCGCGGACGCGCTGTCGGCCGGCGTGCGCTCGGCGTTCCCGGTGATCGCGGTGTGCGCCGCGGCCGGGGTCGTGACCTCGACGATCACCAAGACCGGCCTGGGGCAAGCGTTTGCGGGAGCGTTGGTGGGCTGGGCCACGGCGCTGGCGTCGTCCCCTGTCGTGATCTTGATGCTGACGGCGGTGTTCGCGGCCGTCGCCGTGTCGGTGCTGGGCCTGGCGGTGCCGGTGACGGCGTCGTTCATCATCTCGTGGGTCATCATCGGACCGGCGTTGATCACGCTCGGCGTCGAACCGGCCGAGACCGCGATGTTCATCTTCTACTACGCGGTGCTGTCCGAGGTGACGCCGCCGACCGCGCTCGCCGCCGTCGCCGCCGCGGCGCTGACCGGTGGCGACGTCATGAAGACGATGTGGCAGACGTGGAAGTACACGCTGCCGGCGTTCCTCGTGCCGCTGGCGTTCGTGCTCACGGATTCCGGTTCCGCGCTGCTGCTGCGCGGGCCGTTGCTCGACTCGGTGTGGACGTTCGGTGCGTCCGCACTGGGGGTCGCCGCCCTCGCCGTGCTGACGGGCGGCTGGTTGTTCGGTCCCGCGCGCTGGCCGGAACGCGTGTTGTGCGTGCCGGCGGCGTTGTTCCTGCTCTACCTGCAGCCGTTGACGATCGCCATCGGGGCCGGATTCCTCGTGGTGGCCGTGGCGGTCCACCTGGTCACCCGTGGGAGGGTTCGCGATGCAGTTGCGTAAGTGCGCGATCGGTGCGGTCGCCTTGGCGCTCGTGGTGTCCGGGTGCGGCGGCAAACGCACGCCCACGACCCCGGACGCGTCGGGCGGCGGCGCGTCCTGCGAGGCCTCCGACGGCCGGATCACGATCGCGACCGGCAACTCCGGTGGCGTGTACTTCGTGGTCGGCGGCGGCCTCGCCAAGCTGATCAGCGACAACTCGAAGCTGAAGGCGTCGTCGGCCGAGACCGGCGCGTCCGTGCAGAACATCCAGCAGCTCGTCAGCGGCACGTACGACATCGCGTTCTCGCTGGCCGACACGGCCGCGGACGCCGTGAACGGCACGGGCGCGTTCAACGGCAAGAAGGAGAAGGTCGCGGCGCTGTCGCGGATCTACCCGAACTACACGCAGGTGCTCGTCCGGGCCGACTCCGGGATCAACTCGGTGGCGGACATGAAGGGCAAGCGGATCTCGACCGGGTCGCCGAAGTCCGGCACGGAGGTCATCGCGGGCCGCCTGCTGAAGTCGGCGGGGCTGAACATCGACTCGGACGTCGCCGCCCAGCGCCTCGACCTCACCAAGACCGCGGACGGGATGAAGGACGGCAGCATCGACGGCCTGATCTGGTCCGGCGGCCTGCCCACGCCGCAGATCACGGACATCACCACGTCCATGAAGGACCGGGTGAAGTTCGTCGACATCACCCCGCTGCTGCCGGAGATGAAGAAGATCAGCCCGGTCTACGACACCGCGCCGATCCCGGCCGCGACCTACGGCGTGGCCGAGGTGTCCACGATCGTGGTGCCGAACATGCTGCTCGTGCGCGAGGACTTCGCGGCGAACAACGCCTGCGCGGTGACCAAGCTGCTCTTCGACAAGAAGGCTGACCTGGAGAAGGTTCACCCGGCCGTGAAGGACATCGCGAAGGACAAGGCCTCGGCCACCGACCCCGTTCCGCTGCACCCAGGGGCGAAGCAGGCGCTCGGCTGAACTACGCTCAGGCACCGTGCGCGTCCTGGTCATCGGGTCTGGAGCCCGTGAGCATGCCCTTGTCCTCGCGTTGTCACGCGACCCGCAGCTGACTGCTTTGGCGTGCGCGCCGGGCAACGCGGGAATCGCGGGACACGCCGAGATCTACGGCGTCGACGTCGCGGATGCCTCGGCGGTCGCCACCCTCGCGAAGGAGTGGAAGGCCGACCTCGTCGTCATCGGCCCCGAACAACCGCTGGTCGTCGGGGCCGCCGACGCCGTCCGCGCCCTCGGCGTCCTGTGCTTCGGCCCGTCCAAGGCCGCTGCCTGCATCGAGGGGTCCAAGGCGTTCGCCAAGGACGTGATGAACGCGGCGGGCGTGCCGACCGCGCACAGCGAGGTCGTGGACAACCCGGCGCGCCTCGACGCCGCCCTGGCCCGGTTCGGCCCCACCTGGGTCGTGAAGGACGACGGCCTGGCCGCCGGCAAGGGCGTCGTGGTGACGTCCGACCTGGCCGCCGCCCGCGCGCACGCGATGACGCTGCTCGACGGCGGCCACCCGGTGCTGCTCGAGTCCTTCCTGGACGGCCCCGAGGTGTCGCTGTTCTGCGTCACCGACGGCGTCTCGGTCGTGCCGCTGATCCCCGCGCAGGACTTCAAGCGCGTGGGCGACGGCGACGCGGGCCCGAACACCGGCGGCATGGGTGCGTACGCGCCGCTGCCGTGGGCGCCGGACGGACTCGTCGAGGAGATCGTGACGCGGTGCGTGCAGCCGGTCGTCGACGAGCTGCGCGCCCGCGAGACGCCGTTCTCCGGCCTGCTGTACGCGGGTCTGGCGCTGACGTCGAACGGCGTGCAGGTGATCGAGTTCAACTGCCGCTTCGGCGACCCGGAGACGCAGTCGGTCCTGGCCCTGCTGAAGTCGCCGATCTCGGCGCTCTTCCTGGCGGCCGCCAACGGGACCCTGGCGGAGTTGCCGGCCCTGGAGTGGGAGAACGGCTACGCCGTGACGATCGTGGTCGCCGCCGAGGGCTACCCGAACCGCCCGCGCACCGGTGACGTGATCACCGGCTCCGAGGCCGAGGGCGTGCTGCACGCGGGCACGCGCCGCCGTGAGGACGGGGCGGTCGTGTCGGCCGGCGGCCGCGTGCTGTCGGTCGTGGGCACCGGCAAGTCGCTGTCGAAGGCCCGTGACCGCGCCTACAAGCGGGTCGAGGAGATCCACCTGACCGGCTCGCACCACCGTTCGGACATCGCCCAGAAGGCGATCGACGGCAAGATCGCGCTGCCGTGAACCTCCTCGGGTGTCTGCTGGGCGGGGCCGTGGGCGACGCCATGGGAGCGCCGATCGAGTTCTCGTCGATCGACGTGATCCGGCGCCTGTACGGCCCCGACGGCGTGGTGGACCTCCCGTTGCTGGAGATCACCGACGACACCCAGATGGTGCTGTTCACGCTGGAGGGCCTGCTGCTGGCCCGTCAGCGCGGCGTCGACCCGCTGCCGACCGTGCGGGCCGCTTACGCGCGCTGGCTGCACACGCAGGGCGGCCCCGAGGTTCCCGACGACGGCTGGCTGATGTCGGACCGGCGCCTGCACTCGCGGCGGGCGCCGGGCCACACGTGCCTGACCGCGTTGCGGCACAACGAGAAGAACGACTCGAAGGGCTGCGGCGGCGTGATGCGCGCGGCCCCCGTCGCGGCGTGGTCGAGCGACGTCCGCGAGGTGTTCGACCTGGCCGTCGGCACGGCCCGGATGACGCACCACCACCCGAGCGGCTACCTGTCGGCCGGGGTGCTCGCGGTGATCGTCCGCGCGCTGTTCGACGGCGCGGACCTCCTCACCGCCGTCGCGGTGTCCCGCGCGGAGCTCGTCCGCTGGGACGGCCACGAGGAGCAGACCACCCTGCTGGACAAGGTGGTGGGCCTCGGCCCGCTGAGCCCCGAGGAGATCGAGTCCTCGCTGGGCGGGGGCTGGGTCGGCGAGGAGGCCCTGGCCATCGGCCTGCACGCCGCCCTCGTCGGTGCGGACTTCCCGTCGGCCGTGAGGCTGGCCGTCAACCACTCCGGTGACTCGGACTCGACGGGGTCGATCTGCGGCAACATCCTGGGCGCCCGGGACGGTGCCGGTGTGATTCCCGCTTCCTGGCTCTCGGTCCTGGAACTGCGCGACGTGACCGAGCGCCTCGCGCTCAGCTGGTGACCGGGATCCACAACTCCGCTCGCGCCGTGTCGCCGTCGATCTCCGTGCGCAACATCGACGGTCCCTCGACGCTCTGGTAGCTGTTCGACGGGAACCACTGCGTGTAGACGTCCCGCCACATGTACTGGATCGTCTCCGGATAGGGGCCCTCGGTCGTGAAGACCGCCCACGTGTTCTGGGGCACCGTCATGGTCTCCATGTCCTCCGGCGCGTCCCTGCTGGTCACCACGCCCTGGAAGTAGTCGAGGTGGTCACCCTCCTCGACCCCCTCCTGGTTGAACGTGAGCGCCAGCAACCCGCCCGGCTCCCCGTCGCTCAGCTCCTTCATCCGCTCGAGCGCCGGCATCCCGATGCCCTTGACGAACTCGACGATCGCGGGGTTCTGCCCGAGGTGCACCAACGGCACCCGCGTCCCCCGCCCGACGACCCGGAACTCGTCCTTCTCCACGATCCGGTACTCCATGCTCGTGCTCCCTTCGACAACCAGCCTGAACGTGAGAATCTGCTGTGACTGCAACGGTTTCCTCTGCACACGGGCCTCCTGCGGGTTGACCCCGTGCATGGCCCGGAACGCCCGCGCGAAGGCCTCGTTGGACCCGTAACCCCACCGGACGGCGACGTCGAGCAGCGAGTCCTGTCCACTGAGGACCTCCCCGGCGGCCCTGGTGAGCCTCCGCCGCCGCACGTACTCGCTCAGCGGCAACCCGGCCAGCGCGCTGAACATCCGCCGGAAGTGGTACTCGCTGGTCCCGGCGATCCGGGCGAGCTGCTTGACGTCGACCTCACCACCGAGGTCGTCCTCGATGCGGGCCATGGCTTCGTTGAGTCGTTCCAGCACGTGCCCAACGCTATGGGCCCTCTTCGCCCGGCACCCGACTTCCCGTGCCCGGTCCGATCGGCCCTCGGAGTGACGTGGAACCGACGACGGGTGGAGTTCGTCCAACCACAGGTCCGCATCACGCAGGCGTTGGTAACCTGCGAAGTGGGACCGAACCGTTACCGACCGTACGGGGGTAGGACGTCGTGACACAGGAGAACGCGGGGGCGGATGCCGTTCTCGGTGCCGCTGCGGGACTGGCTGGTGGCGCGTTGGCCGGTGCGGTGGGCGCCTTCCAGGCGGCGTCGGCGGTGATGGACAAGCTGTCGGCGGGTCCGTCGACTCAGCAGTTCCACGTGGAGAAAGACACCGTCCTGAAAGCGGGGAAGGTCATCCACGACCAGTTGTTGCTCCTCAAGGATGCTCTGGGGCGCACCTCGGCCAAGCTGCGAATCGTCTCGATGGACGGCAAGGTCACCTCTGACGTCGTTAATGCCTGGAATGACCGCCTTGTGTTCAGCGAAGACTCTTACGTCAACCGGATCCAGCAGTACATGAAGGCACTGGAAGGCCTTTCTGATCAGCTGAGGGAATCGGCGAAGCAGTACGGCTACACCGATGAAGAGATCATGAACTCGTTCAGGCTGAAAGTATGACCATGCGCATCTCCAAGACGGCTGCCGCGATCGTGTGCGTGGCGGCTCTTTCGGCTTGCACGACCGGTGGCGAGAAGGGCAATCCCACGCCTGCCTCGCCGACGGCCGGTACGACCGGAAGTGATCAGTCGAACGAGGTTCCGGCGCGGCCGAAGAGCTTGCAGCTGGACTCGGTGGACACCTGCAAGCTGCTGACCGAAGACCAGATGAAGCAGATCAGCGTTCTGTCCTCGCAGCCGGAGAACCTGGATCTCGTTGATGGGAAGCAGTCACCTGCCTGCCATTATTCGAACGAGGCCCGTTACATCTACGCAGTGGGCGCGGTGACACACGACGGTGTCTCCTACTGGCTGAAGGGCGCCGGGAACGTGACGACCAAGGTCGTCAAGGTCGCCGACTACGGTGCCGTGAAGATCGAGTTGTCCGGTGGAAGCGGATTCGACTGCTCGATCTCGGTCGACGTCGCCGACGGTCAACAGCTGATGGTCAGTTACATCCCGATGACGACCGGTGAAAAAGACCAGGCGGTGCTGTGCGAAAAGGCCGAGAAGGCCGCCGGTCTCGCGCTCGCGACGCTCAAGACATTGAAGTGAGGGGGAGCCATGTCGGGATATCGGCAGCTCACTGACTGGAACTTCGACGGCTGGTCCAACCAGGATCTCGCGAACGAGGTCCAGAAGCTCTCGGGCACCACGGCGGCCACCAAGTTCGGTGAGGCCTCGGCGGCACTGCGCGAGCTGGCGGGCACGCTGGACTCCGTCGACAAGACGATCCAGGCCGAGCTGAAGAAGCTGGAAATCGACTGGGGCGGCACTGCGGCCGAAAAGGGTCGGCAGAAGACCGATGTGATCGCCAAAGGCGCTGACGACAGCAGCCAGGCGTCGGACCAGAACTCCCAGGCCATGACGCAGCAGGGTGAGAGCACCAGCACCGCCCGCTACAGCACCCCTCCCGCCCAGGACCTGCGCGGCGACACCCAGCAGAACTTCGGCGACAAGGTCGCGGGCTTCGTCGGCATCGAGACCGACCACGCCGCCGAGGTCGCGCAGACCAACCAGGCGCGTCAGCAGGCCATCGACAGCCTCACCGGCTACGTCTCCAACAGCCAGGGCTCCCTCGACGGCTTCCGCGCGCCCGACAAGGCCCCCGACATCATCGTGACCAGCGGTGCCGTGGCTACGCCCGTGGGCACCCCGGTCGGTCAGCCGCAGGTCGGCGCGCCCGGTGTCCCAGGCGGACCCGGCTTCACCGGCTCGCCCGGCAGCCCCGGCTCGCCCGGTGTCCCGCTCGGCGCGACCCCCGGCATCACCCCCGGCGGCGGCGTGCCCGGCAACTCCACCGGCATCCTGCCCGGCATCACCCCCGGCGGCGTTCCGACCGGTCCCGGTGGCCTGCCGAAGCCGATTCCGGTTCCGTCGGCGCTGACCACCGCCCTGGCCACGGGTGCGAGTGGGCTGGCCGGTGCGACCGGTGGCGCTCGTCCCCCGACGGTCGTCGGTGGTGGGCGTGGGCCCAGCCAGGCGCCGAAGACGCCCATCGCGCCCGCCGGTCCGAAGGGTGCGCCCAGCACCATCGGTGCGGGCAAGGGCGGTGGTGGCGGAGCCGGTGGTGGCGCGGGTGCCGCGGGCAAGGGGCCCGGTGGCGCGATGACGCCCGGTGGTGCCAGTGGTGTCGGGCCCGAGGCCAACCGGTCTGGTGCCGCTGCTGCGGGTCGTGGTGGCGTGGGGGGCAAGGGCGCCGGGTCGCTCATGTCGCCGGCCGCCAGTGCCGCCAGGGGCGAGGGCGAGGAGGACGGCGAGCACGTGCGCAAGTACGGCGTCGACTCCGACGAGATGTTCGGCGACGACCGGATGGTCGTCCAGTCCGTCATCGGCGAAGACCCGAAGGACCAGTAAGACCTTGAGCTCACCCGCTTCCGTGGTTCTGTCCGCAGTGGAGTTCGCCGTGGTCTGGGAGGCGCAACGCCTCCCGGCCGCGCACGTCGTGCTGGACACCCGGATCCCGTCCACCACCCACACCGAGAAGGCGGAGGTGGTGAAGCGGGCCTGGGAGTCGCTGGAGTCGCGCGACCTGGCCCGCAACGGGCGGGTCTCGCCCGAGCTCGCGGACTGGTTCGCGCTGCTCGGCAACCACCAGGTGGCCGTCGACCTGTGGATCTGGGCCGACCGGGAGATCAAGGGGCTCGCCGCGGCCATCGGCGACGAGGCGATCCTCGCCGTGCACGACCGCGACGAGGTGTGGCTGATCCAGGCCCGCGGCACCGCGCTCGCCGAGGCCGCGGTGTCGGTCGCCGGTGAGATGCCCGCCGGGTTCGGGCGCTCGATCAGCCTGCCCTACGACGACCTCGTGGCGGCGGCGAAGAACGTCGGGCTCGACGCCCAGCGCATGATCACCGCGTTGGAGCGCCAGGGGTTGCGCCTCGGCGACGCCCAGGAGCTCGCCGGCATGCTCGACGGCATCTCCACGCGCGGTCAGTTCGGCGTGCAGCGCAACGGGCAGCGCGCCGGCCGGGTCGTCTCCTTCCACGACACGCACAACGGGCGTTATCTCCGCCAGCTCAAGCCGAGCAGCGACGGCCGCAAGTGGTGCACGATCACGCCGGTCGACAACCACCGGCTCGCCGGGTCGATCTGGGAGCTGCTCGAAGAAGTCTGAACGCGGAACCTCCGGCCGTGCCCGCCCGTCGAATCTTCGCGGGCGGGCACCGTCGTCTCCGAAAGAGCGAATCGGCGTCGTGCTCGGCACAATTCGTTCTATGGTCTCGAGGGACGTCGAGGGGGTACGTGCGCATGGCTGTGGCGAAGTTCAACAGCGAAGCCATGGAACAGTGCCGCACCACCGTGAGCAGTCAGGCCGGGCAATTCGGCGCGATCGGTGACGGCTTTTCCAACCAGTACGGCAATCCGGACATCTTTGGAAAACTCGGATCTTCCGGATCTCTCGCGAGTGCCGTCACCGCACTGGACCAGGCGGGCGCCCAGGAGTTCGACGCGGCCGAGAAGGTGCTGCGCAAGGTCGAGGGCACGATCGACGTGATCCAGACCAACGTCGACGACGTCGAGGAAACCAACAAGAACTCGTTCAGGGTGGTGTGACGTGAGCGCGACGGACGAGGTCTCGGCACTGCCCGGCGGCGCCGAACTGGCCGCACTCGCCGACAAGGTCGACACCGCGCAACCCCAGGCGGTGCGCGACATCGCGAGCCGCTGGAAGCAGGCCGCGGGCAAGTGCGGCGACCAGACGACCGTGCTGCAGAAGTCGGTGACCCAGCTCGACGGCGCCTGGGAGGGCAAGTCCGCGGACGGCTTCGTCGCCTACATGAACACCGTGACGAAGTGCGGCACCGCGGCGGCCGACGCGCTCACCGGCGCCGCGACCGACCTGGAGGCGGCCGCGACCGCGCTGGAGACGGCGAAGTCGTCGATGAGCCGCATCTGCGAGAACCTCCTGAGCCGCGCCCGGCAGACGCGCCAGCAGCTGCACGGCCAGCCGCAGGAGGACGTCGACAGCGTCATCCGCGGTTACGTGGCCGAAGCCGTGTCGGACGCGACCCCCGTGATCTCCCAGGCGGAGTCGGCCCTGAACGCCGCCGCGGGCACCCTGCGCGGCCGCCCCGGCTCGCTGACGCCGAAGTTCTCGACCTTGGAGGACCCGAACGCGCAGTCGTTCGTCCCGGCCCCCGGCAAGCCGATCGAGTGGGCCCCGACTGCGCCGCCGGACGACTCGACCCAGCAGTCCGCCGTCGCGGACCCGCAACCCAAGCCCGCCGCCGTCGCTCCCACCGCGGACCACGGAGGCGGTGGCGGTGGTGGAGGTGGCGGCGCTTCCGGTGGCGGAGGCGGAGGCATGGGCGGCCTCGGCCCGAGCGGTGGCCCTCCGTCGGGCAGCCCGCCGCCCGGCAACGTCGAGGAGTGGATCCGCGAGGCCATCAAGATCCTCCAGGCGGCCGGCATCCCGGTCACCGAGGAGAACATCGACGAGATCTGGAAGATCATCGAGAAGGAGTCGAGCGGCGACCCGCGCGCCATCAACCTCTGGGACTCGAACGCACAGGCCGGCACGCCGTCCAAGGGCCTGATGCAGTGCATCGACTCGACGTTCAACGCCCACAAGCTGCCGGGCCACGACGACATCTGGAACCCGGTCGACAACATCATCGCGGGCGTCCGCTACACGTTCTCGCGCTACGGCGGCTTCGAAGGCCACCCCGGCCTCAAGGCGATGGCCCAGGGCGGCGGCTACCAGGGGTACTAGCGGCTGGAGGAGCAAGCGGGCCGGGTGTGTGAGCAGGCAGGTCACCTCTCGGTCCGCGAAGCAGGGCCGCCACACGCCGGGCGCGAGTTAGCCTGGCGGGCATGCTGACCGTGGCTGCTCGCGCCGACGTCCCGCCCTTCCACGTCATGGACGTGCTGTCCGCCGCCGCACGCCGGCAGCGGACCCACGGCGACGTGATCTCGCTGGCCGCCGGCCAGCCGTCCAGCCCGGCGCCGCGGCCCGTGCGCGAGGCGGCGGTGCGGGCCCTCGGCGAGCACGCGCTCGGGTACACCGAGCAGCTCGGCATCCTCGAGCTTCGGGAGGCCATCGCGGGGCACTACGCGCGGCAGTACGGGCTCGAGGTCGACGCCGACAACGTCGTGGTGACCACCGGGTCGTCGGGCGCGTTCACGCTGGCGTTCCTGTCGGCGTTCGACGCCGGGGACCGGGTGGCGTTGGCACGTCCCGGCTATCCGGCCTACCGCAACATCCTGAAGGCGCTGGGATGCGAAGTCGTCGAGTTGCCGTGCGGGCCTGAGACGCGGTTCCAGCCGACCGTCGAGATGCTCGACCCCGGGCTCAAGGGCGTGATCGTGGCCAGCCCGGCCAACCCCACCGGCACGGTCGCGCACGTCGAGCCCATCGCGCGGTGGTGCGAGGACAACGGGGTCCAGCTGATCAGCGACGAGATCTACCACGGGATCAGCTACGGCGAGCCGCTGCGGTGCGCGTGGGAGACGTCGCGGGAGGCGATCGTCGTCAACTCGTTCTCCAAGGCCTTCGCGATGACCGGGTGGCGGCTGGGGTGGATGCTGCTGCCGCAACGGCTGCGCAGGGCCGTGGACTGCCTCACGGGCAACTTCACGCTGTGCCCGCCGGCGCTCGCGCAGTACGCCGCCGTCGAGGCGTTCCACGAGGACTCCTACGCGGAGACCGCGCGGGACCTCGAGCGGTACCGGGTGAACCGCGACCTGCTGACGCAGGGGCTCGTGGACCTCGGCATCGACAGGCTCGCGCCCGCGGACGGCGCGTTCTACGTCTACGCGGACGTCCGGCACCTCACCGACGACTCGATGGACTTCTGCCGCCGGCTGCTCGACGACACCGGCCTCGCGATCGTGCCCGGCATCGACTTCGACCCCGTGGACGGGCACCACTTCGTGCGGCTGTCGTTCGCGGGCTCCACTCCGGACATCGAGGAGGCCCTGCGCCGGCTCAAGGCGTGGCTCTGACCACGAGGAGCAACAAAACGACGCTCCCGGACGTTCACGGGGAAAGAGGGAGGAACGCCATGTGGGCGATCATCGGGTGGCTGGTCGCGATCTGGATCGTGCTGGCCGTTGTCGGCGCCGTCGTGAAAGGCCTGTTCTGGCTGACCGTGATCGGCGTGCTACTCCTCGCAGGCACCGCCGCTTACGGGGCGGTCAAATCCAGGCGATGACCCTGGATTAATTCCAGAGCACCGCTCACCATGGGGCGGTGCTGGTTGCCAGCGAGGCCCGCCTCGAACGGTGGGAACGGAAGGTCGAGTGGCCGTTGACGGCACTCGCCGTGCTGTTCCTCGCCGCTTACGCGTGGCAGGTGCTGGACGACCACGCGGCGCTGCACCTCCCGCTCGAGATCGTGTTGTGGCTGGTCTGGGGCGTGTTCGCGGCCGACTACGTCATCCGGTTCACGTTCGCGGTCGACAAGTTCCGGTTCCTCAGGACGCACCTGTTCGAACTGGCCGCCGTTCTCCTGCCGATGATCAGGCAGTTGCGCGTGCTCCGGTTGATCACCGTGATGACGTTGCTCAACAAGAAGTTCCAGCACAAGATCAGGCAACGCGTCAGCATTTACGTCGCCGGTGTGACGATGATCGTCGGCTTTTGTGCGAGCCTCGCCGTTCTCGACGCGGAAAGGCACGCGGAGAACGCCAGCATCACCACGTTCGGCGACGCTTTGTGGTGGACGATGACCACCATGTCGACGGTCGGGTACGGCGACCGCTACCCCGTCACGGCAGAGGGGCGGTTCGTCGCGGCGCTGCTGATGATCGGCGGCATCGCGTTGCTCGGTGTCATCACCGGCACGATCGCCAGCTGGCTCGTGGAGAAGCTGCGCGGTGTCGAGGTGGCGGAGCTCGAGACCGCGCAGGAACTCCGCGACCTACGGGCCGAGATCGCCGAACTCCGCACGCAGCTCCGTGCGCGCAGCGAGGGCTGACGTCCACAGGCGAGCGTCCCAGCCCGCCGCGAGCGCACCGTCCACGTTGGACTGGCGGTCGTCGTAGAAGACCACGTCGGACGGCGGCACGCCGAGCACCGACTCCACGTGCTCCCAGATCGCCGCGTCGGGCTTGGCGCAGCCGAGGTCGCCCGAGAACACCAGGTGGCGGAAGTGCCGCGCCCACGACACCTTCTCGGCCAGCCGCGCGAACGTCGACGGCGCGTTCGACAGCAGCGCCAGCGGCACGCCGAGCGCGGCCAGGTCCTCGATCAGCGCCACGGTCCCGACCACCGGGTCGTCGAGCCAGCCCGCGTTGTCCATCGCGGTGAGCTCGAAGACCAGGGCGTCGTCCAGGTCCACGCCCAGCGAGCCGCCGATCCCCGCCCAGTACGCGGCGTCGGTGCCGCCGCGGTCGTAGGCGTCGCGGTCCCAGTACGCGGACTCGAAGACCTCCATGCTCACCCCGAGCTTCGCCGCCATCGCGGGCCGCGCCGGGTTCCGCTGGCTGATCACCTCGCCGAAGTCGAACACGATCCAGCGCATCTCAGACGTCCTCTCGTAGGCGGCGCAGCACCTCGGCGACGTCGGACGAGCCCACGTCGCCGTGCGTGACGAACCGGACCTTGCCGGACATCGGACTGGCGGCGATCCCGACCTCGCGCAAGGACAACAGCGTCTTCTCCAGGTCCGGCACGGTGGCCAGCACGATGTTCGTGGCGGGCTCGTCGACCTCCCAGCCGAGCGCCCGCAGCCCGGAGGCCAATTCATAGGCATTCGAATGATCGTCGGCCAGCCGGTCGATCCGGTCGAGCGCCACTAGACCCGCGGCCGCGAGCACCCCGCCCTGCCGCACGCCGCCGCCGAGCATCTTGCGCACGCGCCGGGCCTCCACGACGAACGACGCCGACCCGGCCACCACCGACCCGACCGGCGCGCCGAGGCCCTTCGACAGGCACACCTGCACGGTGTCGACCCCCGCGGCCAGCTCGGCGGGCGTCACCCCGAGCGCCACCGAGGCGTTCCACAGCCGGGCGCCGTCGAGGTGCACGGCAAGGCCCGCGGACCGGGCGGCGGCGACCAGGTCCAGGTGGTCGTCGACCGAGGTCACGGTGCCGCCGGAGGAGTTGTGCGTGTTCTCCAGCGACAACAACGTGGTGCGCAGGCCGTAGTACGGCGACTCGCCGCCGGCCGCGGCGACCACGGCCGCCGGCGACACCACGGGCAGCGCGTGCGGCATCCCGCCCGCCAGCCACGCGGCGGTCCCGAGCTCCGCGTCCAGCACGTGCGCGCCCAGCGGCGCGAGGAACCGGTCGCCCCGCGAGAGGTGCAGGTAGAGGGCGATCAGGTTGCCCATCGACCCCGAGGGCGTCCACAGCGCCGCCTCGACGCCGAGCAGGTCCGCGACGCGCTCCTCGAGGGCCGCCATCGTCGGGTCGTGGTCGAGGACGTCGTCGCCCACCTCGGCCGACGCCATCGCGCGGCGCATCTCCTCGTCGGGGCGGGTGACGGTGTCCGAGCGCAGGTCAATGGGGGTCACGCCGCCGATCACATCACATCAGGTGAACGACCGAGGGGGTGATGTAGCTCTCCCCGGAGGTTCGTGCAACCGTGAGTGCCTCAGATTCCGTCCTGGCAGTGCAACCGAGGAACGAGCGGAGAGCAGTCCGCGTGGATCAGCGCGACGAGCAGGAGTTCGCGGAGTACTTCGTGGCTCGCCGTGAGGCCGTGCGCCGAACGGCATACCTGCTGTGCGGCGACTGGCACCGCGCCGACGACTTCGCCCAGACCGCGTTCGTGGCACTGCACAGGAGGTGGCGCAAGATCCGGGACAAGCAGGCTCTCGACGCCTACGTCCGGCGCAGCGTCGTGCGCGCGGTGATCGACGAGTCGCGCCGTCCGTGGCGGCGCGAGAAGTTCACCGACGAGCTGCCCGAGTCGCCGACGACGGACAACGAGATCGGCGACACCGTCGCGACGCGCGAGGCGTTGATGAAGGGCCTGCGCAGAGTCCCGCCCCGGCAACGGGCCGTGCTCGTGCTGAGGTTCCTCGAGGGCCTCGACGTGACGGCCACGGCCGAGGTGCTGAAGTGCTCGGAAGGAACTGTGAAGAGTCAGACCGCGCGCGGGCTGGAGGCACTCAGGGAAGCTCTGGGCGACGCCGTCGACGACCTGCGACCGGCGTCGTGACCGGCGGGAACGGGAGGAGGACGTAGATGGACGAGCAGAAGCTCGCGGACCTGTTCCGCGACGCCGCGCACGACGCCCCACCGGCGTCCTTCGACGCCGGTGACGTCCGCACGGCCTCGCGCCGCGCCACGCTGCGCAGGCGCAACTCGATCGCCGCCGGCACGGCTTTCGCCGTCGTCCTGGGTTTCGGCGGCGTCCTCGCGGCGAACTCCTGGTACGGCGAGGACGGCGGCGGCTCCAGCGCCGCGGGGCCTGTGCAGCAGCAGAGCGAGGCGGCACAATCGCCGATGACCCTGATGGAGGCGCAGCCTCAGACGAACAAGGATTTCCCGGGTGACGCATCGTCCACGCAGGGGGACGTGTCGCCGCCGGGGAGCACCGGTTTCTCGACCGGTGCACGCGCAGTGCAGGGCTGCGCGGCGGTGGACCGGGAGCTCGCGGACGCCCTCGCCGGCGAGCTTTCGGTCTCACCCACCTCCGCCGAGCCGCCCTCGGTGAGCTGCTCGACCGCCTCGCGCTCGGCCGCGTTCGAGGTCGGCGGCCTCACGATCACCGCGGTCGTCACGCCGGACGAGTTCCTGCCACCTGCGGGCGCCGAGAAGGTCAGGACCGCCCGCGGGCAGGACCTCTACGTGTTCACCCGGGGCGACGGGGAGCTGAAAGGCCAGGCCAAGCGGGTCGCCGACGCACTGGCCCCGAAGTTCTGACCGACCGCCCAGTACCCTGGCTCGACTATGACGGCAGCAACCCCGAAGGGTGAGCGCAGGCGGCAGGCGCTCGTCGAGGCCGCGGCCGAACTGCTCGTGGAGGGCGGGTTCGACGCGGTCCGGCACCGCGCGGTCGCCGAACGCGCAGGTCTGCCGCTCGCGTCGACCACGTACTACTTCGACTCGCTGGACGAGCTCGTCACCGCCGCCGTCGAGCTCCACGGCCGCGGCGAGCTGGAGAGCTGCCGCCACCGCCTCGCGGCCACGCCGGCGCAGCGGCTCGCCGACGACGGTGTGCTGATCGAGTTCATCCTCGACCTGCTGGTCGGCGAGGCCGTGACCGACACCGAGACGATGCTGCTGCGCTACGAACGCCTCGTCGCGACCGGCCGCCGCCCGTACCTGCGGCCGCTGATGCGGGTCATGTCGAAGGAGCTGCACGAGCTGATCGCCGAGATCTTCGCCCGCTCCGGCCGGGAGATCTCGCGCGACCGGGTGGAGGAGCTGATCGCGCTCGTGGACGGGTCGGTCGTCAACTCGTTCATCGAGCTGAAGTCGGACCCGAGGGGCGTGGCGGCGAGGATGCTCCGTTCAGCTCTTTCGCGTCACGTGTGATGCAACCTCACGTTCCCCCGACGCGTTCCCCTGGGTGAGGACGCGAGAGGGGATCGCATGCGCAAGGCCGATGAGCAGGGCTTTCGCGAGTTCGCGGCAGCCAATGCCGCGTCTTTGCGACGCACTGCCTATCTGTTCTGTGGCGACTGGCACACGGCTGAGGACCTGATGCAGTCGAGCCTCATGAAGATGTACATGGCCTGGAAGCGCATCAAGGACCTCGACAACCTGATCGCGTACGCCCGCAAGGTGCTGCTGCGCACGTGGCTGGACGAGAAGCGCAGGCCGTGGCGCAGAGCCGAGCAGCGCGACGGGGAGCTGCCCGACGCCGCCGACGCCACCGTGGACCCGGACACCACGAGCGCGAAGCTGTGGGCACGTGAGCTCGTGCACACCGCGCTGCTGCAGGTGCCCCCGAGGCAACGAGCGGTGCTCGTGCTGCGTTATTTCGAAGACCTCTCGGTCGCCGAGGTGGCGGTGGCCATGGGGTGCACCGAGGGAACGGTCAAAAGCCAGACGGCGCGCGGTCTCGCGACACTGCGCACCATCGTGGAGAAGCTCGACAACAGTTCGGGGAGGGTCGCGTCGTGAGTGAGCAGGAGATCCGCGAGGGAATGCTGCTGGCCGTCTGGGACGAGCCGCCGCTCGACTTCGACCCCGACCAGCTGATCAGGCGGGTCGAGCAGAAAAAAAGTCGTCGACGAGCGCTGGTCGCTGTGGGCGTGGCTACGGCGGTGATCGCCGTGGCGTCGTTCTCGCTGCCGGGTCTGCTGCCGCGCGACCGGGACCAGCAGTTCGCCTCCGAGGTCCAGACGAGCGAGTCGTCCGCCGCGCCGAGCGAATCAGCCGAGAAGCGCGCCCGCCGCATCGGGGACGCGCTCGCGTCGAGGCTCGACGAGGTGATGCCCGGTCTCAAGGACATCTACGGGGACCTCCGCGTCGGCCGGTACCCCGTCTACGGGGGCTTCGGGTCGACGCCGCCCACGAGCAGCAGCAAGAGGCCGGGCGACCCGGACCTCTCGGGCTACCTGCAGCTGACCGACGACATCGGGCCGACGGCGCTGCGCGTGGAGGCGGGCGAGCTGGGCTTCTCGCCTTCGAGCTTCTGCGCCGCGGCGACCACGTGCCGCGAGTTCCCGCAGGCCGACGGCACGGTCGTCCACGAGGCCGAGTTCAACGAGGGCGGCTCGGAGGTGGCGCGGGCGGAATCCGTGCGGGTGTTCGACAACAAGTTCGTCGTGCGGATCACCAGCCACAACTACAACCCGGTGACGAGCGCCGGTCTGCGGCAGACCGTGCCCATGCGCGTGGGGGTGCTCACAACGCTCGTGACCTACTCCGGCATCCCCTGGCAGTGACGTCGCGGTGCACTAGCCTGGCGGCGTGAGCAAGCCGCGCATCGCCAACGTCCTCGCAGGTCGCTACGCCTCCACGTCGCTCGCGACGCTCTGGTCGGCCGAGCACAAGATCGTGCTGGAGCGCCAGCTCTGGCTCGCCGTGCTGCGGGCCCAGGCAGCGGCCGGCATCGACGTGCCGGCGACGGCGGTCGCCGACTACGAGCGCGTGCTGGAGCAGGTCGACCTGGAGTCGATCGCCGCGCGCGAGCGGGTCACGCGGCACGACGTGAAGGCGCGCATCGAGGAGTTCAACGCGCTCGCGGGCCACGAGCAGGTCCACAAGGGAATGACCTCGCGCGACCTGACCGAGAACGTCGAGCAGCTGCAGGTGCTGCGGTCCCTGGAACTCCTCCGGTCCAAGGTCGCCGCCGTGCTGGGCCGCCTCGCGCGCCTCGCCGCCGAGCACTCCGACCTCGTGATGGCCGGCCGCTCGCACAACGTGGCCGCGCAGGCCACGACGCTCGGCAAGCGGTTCGCGACCGGTGCCGACGAGCTGCTGGTGGCGTTCTCCCGGCTCGACGAGCTGATCTCCCGGTACCCGTTGCGCGGCATCAAGGGCCCGGTCGGCACCGCCCAGGACATGCTCGACCTGCTCGGCACGCCGGAGAAGCTGCAGGAGCTGGAGCAGACCGTCGCGGGCCACCTCGGCTTCGAACGCGTGCTGACCTCCGTCGGCCAGGTCTACCCGCGCTCGCTCGACTTCGACGTCGTCTCGACGCTCGTGCAGCTCGCCGCGGCGCCGTCGTCGGTCGCGAAGACCATCCGCCTGATGGCGGGTCACGAGCTCGTGACCGAGGGCTTCAAGCCCGGCCAGGTCGGCTCCAGCGCCATGCCGCACAAGATGAACACCCGCTCGTGCGAGCGCGTCAACGGCTTCGCGGTGATCCTGCGCGGCTACCTGTCGATGGTCGGCGAGCTCGCGGGCGACCAGTGGAACGAGGGCGACGTGTCGTGCTCGGTGGTGCGCCGGGTCGCGCTGCCCGACGCGTTCTTCGCGTTCGACGGCCTGCTGGAGACGTTCCTGACGGTGCTCGACGAGTTCGGCGCGTACCCGGCCGTGGTCGCCCGCGAGCTCGACCGCTACCTGCCGTTCCTCGGCACCACGAAGGTGCTGATGGCGGCGGTGCGCGCGGGCGTCGGCCGGGAGACCGCGCACGAGGCCATCAAGGAGAACGCGGTGGCCGTCGCGCTCGCGATGCGCGAGCAGGGCCTCGCGGAGAACGACCTGCTGGACCGCCTGGCCGCCGACTCGCGCCTCCCGCTCGACCGCGCCGCGCTCGACGCGCTGCTCGCCGACCGCCTGTCGTTCACCGGGGTGGCGTCGGCCCAGGTCGCGTCCGTCGTGGAGCAGGTCGCCGCGGTCGTCGACAAGTACCCGGCCTACGAGCCGGAGCCCATCCTGTGATCGTGTCCGGCCTGCACGTCTACCCGGTGAAGGGGTGCGCCGGGACCTCCGTCGCGTCCTCGCCCGTCGACCTCACGGGGTTGCGGGACGACCGGATGCTGATGCTGGTCGACGACGAGGGCGTGTTCCTGTCGCAGCGCAAGGTTCCGGCGATGGCCGCGCTGCGACCGTCCCTCGTGGACTCCTCGCTGGTGGTCGGCGGGGAGTCGTTCCCGGTCGTGCCGGAGGGACAACGGGTTCCGGTCGTCGTGCACCGGTGGCAGGGCTCCGGCATCGACCAGGGCGACGCGCCGGCCGCGTACTTCTCCGACGTGCTCGGCAAATCCGTGCGGCTCGTGCGCACGCCCCCGGACCTGCACCGCGAGTCCGGCGGCCGGACCGCGGGCCTGGTCGGGTACGCGGACGCGCACCCGCTGCTGGTCGTCTCGCTGTCCTCTGTGGACGGTCTGAATGCGCGAATCCTGGAACGCGGCGGCGAGCCCGTGCCGATGAACCGCTTCCGCCCCAACGTGGTCGTGTCCGGCTGGCCCGAACCGCACACCGAGGACCGGGTGCGGCGCGCGGTGATCGGCGACGTGGAACTGGGCTACGCCAAGGACTGCGTGCGGTGCGCGGTGCCGATGGTCGACCAGGAGACCGGTCTGCGCGACGGCCCGGAGCCGACCAGGACGCTCGCCACCTACCGGCGCGACCCGGACGGCGGCGTCACGTTCGGCATGAAGGCGGCCGTCGTGGCGACGGGCACGATCGCGGTCGGCGACAAGATCGACGTGCTGGAGTGGGCCGCGGGTTAGGCCTTCTGCCAGCGCAGGCGGTCGCCGCGCTGCGGGTCCTTGCGGCACACCAGCGGCTCGTTGAGCAGGCCGATGCCGCGGGCACCCTCGGGGTCGCACGTCGCGCCCTCGTTGACGAGCAGTCCGCGCTGGGGCGAGTCGGTCGTCGTCGGCGGCTGCTGCTGCACGGGCGGGGCGCTCTGCGTGGGCGGCGGTTTCGGCTGCGTGGTCCGCGTGGTGGTCGTCGACGTGGCCGAGGTGGTGGTCTGGACCGTGATCTCGGCGAGGTCCGGGGTCGGCACGATGCTGACCGACTGGGTACCGCTCGTGCTCGGCGCGCCCGACGGGGGTCTGGAGGACACGGGGCTCGAGTCGAAGCTCCACCCGACCACGCCCAGCACGACGAGCAGTCCCGCGCTGATCAGCACAGGGATCCACAGCGACTTTCGGGTGAACACGGGTGCACTGTAGGTCTCTTTGTCCCAGGTTTGTAGTAGTGCGGGGTGTGCATCGGCGCCCGGTGCGTCGGCACGTAGGCTGACCAGCGTGTCCACGCTCGCTGACTACCAGCACGTCGCCCGCGGCAAGGTGCGCGACCTCTACGACGTCGACGACGAGCTGCTGCTGTTCGTCGCGTCCGACCGCATCTCGGCGTACGACCACGTCCTGAGCACGGAGATCCCCGACAAGGGGCGCGTGCTCACCGCGATGAGCGTGTTCTGGTTCGAGCGGCTCACCCCGAACCACCTCGTCTCCTGCGACGACCCGCGCATCCCGGCCGAGGTCCGCGGCCGCGCGCTGCTGGTGCGCAAGCTGCGGATGGTCGACGTCGAGTGCGTGGCGCGCGGATACCTGACGGGCTCCGGCATGGCCGACTACACGGCCACCGGCGCGGTGTGCGGGATCGAGCTGCCGGCCGGGCTGGTCGAGGCGTCCGAGCTGGACCCGCCGATCTTCACGCCCGCGTCGAAGGCCGAGATCGGCGCGCACGACGAGAACGTGTCGTTCGACGTCATCGCGGAGAAGCACGGCGTCGAGCTGGCGTCGAAGCTGCGCGACCGCACGATCGAGCTCTACCGCGAGGCGCGCTCGTACGCGTTGACGCGCGGCCTGATCCTGGCGGACACGAAGTTCGAGTTCGGGCTGTCGAAGGACGGCGAGCTGATCCTCGCGGACGAGGTCTTCACGCCGGACTCGTCGCGCTACTGGCCGGCCGAGGGCTACGAGCCCGGCCGCGTGCAGCCGTCGTTCGACAAGCAGTACGTGCGCGACTGGCTCACCTCGCCCGCCTCCGGCTGGGACCGCAAGAGCGACACCCCGCCGCCCCCGCTGCCCGCGGACGTCGTCGAGGCCACCCGCGCGCGGTACGTCGAGGCCTACGAGAAGCTGACGGGCCGGGCTTTCGCCGACTGGCTCGCCTGAGTTGGTCCCGGTGTCACGCGGACGTCACCACGGCGTGGCGCACTCGACGAGTGCACTCACAGCTCGTGGTCTCCCTGTCCGGCATCGGTCCGCAGACACTCGACCGGTGCGCTGATCTCGCCGCGGCCCTCGGCCCGCGGCAGGTGCCGCTGTCGCTGCTCGTGACCCCTCGCGAGCTCGGCGGGGCGCAGGACTGGGTGCGGCACCGCGCCGCGCTCGGTGACGCCGTCGTCCTGCACGGTCTCGGCCAACGGCGGTTGCCCGCCTACGAAGCCGGTCTGCTGCTGACGGGTGCGCGTGTGCAGATGGAAGCCATCGGTCTGAGCGCCGACACGTTCGCCCCACGGCGTTGCGTGGCGTCGCCCGGCACGTTGCTCGCGCTGGCCAAGCACCGGTTCCGGCTCTGCGCCGACGCGCACGCCGTCCGCGAGGTCGGCAGCGGCCTCGCGACCCTCGGGCGGCTGCACGCGCTGACCGAACGCACCAGCTTCGGCGAGCTGCGGTCGCTGGCGCTGGTCTACGCGGCGGCGCGGTCGGCCCGCCGCGGTGGCCTGACCCGGATCACCGTGGACGGGCGCGACCTGCACCGGCCCGGCGCGCGGCAGGCCGTGCTCGACGCCGTGGACATCGCGCTCGCCCACGCCGCCGAGCCGACCACGTACGTCAGACTGCCGTCTCCTCGCCGGGCGTCAGCTGCCTGACCTCGGTGCCCTCCGGCTTCAGCATCTCGAAGAACCGGGTGGCCATCCCGACGTGCGCGAGCGTCTTCTCGTGGATCGGCACGGCGACGCGCGGCCGGACGGCGCGCAGGAAGTCGACGGCCTCGCCGACCCGCAGCCACGGCGCGCCCGCGGGCACGCCGAGCACGTCGACGTCCTCGTCCGGCACGAACAGCGAGTCGCCGGGGTGGTAGAACGCGCCGTCGCCGAGGACGTACCCGGTGTTCGGGACGATCGGGATGTCCGCGTGGATCAGCGCGTGCTGCCCGCCGACGGCCTTGACCGCCAGCTCGCCGACCTTGAACACGTCACCCGGCCGGGCGACGGTCGCGTTCTGGACGTCGGGCGCGGTGCCCTCGTCGACGATCAGCTGCGCCTGCGGGTTGGCCTCGAGCAGCGCGGGCAGGCGTTCGGAGTCGATGTGGTCGAAGTGCTGGTGGGTGATCAGCACCGCGTCCAGGTCCGTCAGGCCCTCGAAGCCCGCGGAGAACGTGCCGGGGTCGATCAGGATTCGCGTCGACCCCGATTCCACGAGCACGCAGGCATGACCGAAATGGACAAGTTGCACAGATTCCTCCATTACCGACGTTTGGCGGGCTGACACGGTCAGGTGACGTCGGAAGTATCAAAGGGCATGAGGAAAACCCTGCAACTCCTCACGGCACTGGCACTCGCCCTGCCGATGACGACCTTTGTCCCTGCTACCACCACCTCTACACCTGCGCAGGCTTCCACGCCGCAGTCGCAGGAGATCGGCACCGAGGAATCCGTCTCGGTCCGCGTGGGTGGCGCCACCCGGACGACCCTCGTCGAACGACCCGGCTCCGGTTACGTGAAGCTGCACTTCACCGACCTGCGGATCCTGCCCGGTGACGTGCTCACGGTGTCGAACCCCGACGGCACCGAGAAGTACACGTACACCCGTGACCTGCGCTCCTCCCTGACGGCGACGGTCGACCAGTCCGGCTTCTGGGCCATGTCGATCACCGGCGACCGGGCCGTGGTCTCCGTGACGAACCCGCTGTCGCGCGTGCGGATCGACAAGCTGACGCGCGGCTACACCGAGGCCGAGATGTCGGCGCAGCCGTCGGTGAAGAGCATCTGCGGCACGAACGACTACAAGGACGCGGTCTGCTACCAGTCGAGCAACCCGACCGAGTTCGGCAAGACCGCGTCGGTGGCGAAGCTGCTGCGCAACGGCAGCTCGCTGTGCACGGCGTGGCGCGTCGGCCCGAACAACCGGATGCTGACCAACAACCACTGCTTCACCAGCACCAGCGGCATCGAGGTGTGGTTCAACTACCAGTGCCCGACCTGCGGTGGCACCAACTCCGCCACCACGACGAAGGTGCTGGCGTCCCAGGTCCTCAAGACCGACGCACCGCTCGACTACACCCTCTTCAGCGTCAACAACTTCGCGGCCATCAGCTCGTTCGGCTACCTCGAGCTGGACGCGCGCGTTCCGGCCGTGGGTGAGGAGATGTACGTCATCGGCCACCCGGCCGGGAAGCTGAAGAAGCTGTCGTTGCGCGACACCCAGAACGGCAGCGGCTACTGCATCGTGCGGGCGGTGCGTGTGAACGGCAACGTCTCGCAGTCCGACATCAGCTACATGTGCGACACCGAAGGCGGCTCGTCCGGCTCGCCGGTCCTGTCGAGGCGCACGCACAAGGTGATCGGGCTCCACCACTTCGGCGGCTGCCCGAACCAGGGCGTGCGCATCGACCTGGTCGCCGCGCAGATCAACTCACTGCTGTAAGGACCTCCTGCTCGTCCTGCTCGGTGAGCCCCGCCTTGCGGGGCCGGTCCAGCCCGAGGCCGCGCTCGTACTCCAGCGAGGCGAGCGCGGTCTCGGCGAGCGGCCGCGTCCTGAGCCCGTTGGCCAGCGCCCGGCCGACGTCGCGCCCGACCATCCCGGCCCACGCCCTCGGCAGCCACAACGGCAGCGACCGCGGCCCGGACCACGGGTTGACCTCGAGCCGCTCGAGCACGTCCTCGCCCACCGGCACCAGCTGCGTGCCGGGCGCGGCCGTCGCGCCGGCGATCTCGCCGATGGCCATCTGGAACGGCTGCACCGGCCCGGTCGAGTCGAACGTGCCGGTGACCCGCTCCTCGGCGGCGAACACGATCCACCGCGCGAGGTCCCGCACGTCGACGTGCTGGAACCCCAGGTCGGGGCTGTCCGGCACGACCACCCGCCCACCCCGGGCCATCCGCGCGGGCCAGTACCCGAACCGGTCGCTGGGGTCGTCCGGCCCGGTGATCAGCCCGGCGCGCACGATGAACTCCCGGCCGCGGACGGCCTCGTTGACGGCGTTCTCGCTGGCCACCTTGATGCCGCCGTACCGCTCGGACGTGAACTCCTCGGCCGGGTCGTCCTCGAGCGCGGGGTGCAGCTCGTCGGTCGCGTGGTCGGCGTAGACCGAGATGCTGGACACGAACGTCCAGTGCGGCGTCGTCTCCCCGAACGCCCGCAACGCCTCCCGCACCCAGGTGACCGAGTACTTCGACACGTCGATCACCGCGTCGAACCGCTCCCCGGCCAGCTCGTCGTAGGCGCCGGGCTCGTCGCGGTCGATGCTGACCAGCCGCGCGCCCTCCGGAACCGCACCCGAGGCGCCGCGCGCGCCGCACAACACTTCGTGGCCGCGGCGGACAGCCTCCGCCGTGACGGCCTTGCTGAGGAACACGGTTCCGCCGAGCACGAGGATCTTCATGCTCTCCAGCATCCGTCCGATCGGGGTGGGGTGCCACCGCGATCCGCTGTCGGCGGAACAGACCGTTCTGATGATCCAGTCTTGTTCGGGACCGGCCGATGAACGTTCCGTGAGTCTGCACGCCTTCGTCGACGAGTCGCGGCGAAACAACACCTACCTGCTGGCCGTGGCCGTCATCTCGCCCGGCCAGTTGACCAAGCTGCGCAAGCTGCTCATGGGCCTGCGCATGCCGAACCAGCGCGAGCTGCACTTCAAGAAGGAGACCCCGGCTCGGCGCAAGCAGATCCTGTCGGCACTGGTGCCGGCGGTGGTCCACGTCGACATCTATCTCGCGTGCTGCCGCAAGGGCGAAGAACAGGCACGCCAAACGTGCGTCGCGCGTCTGACGAACGACGTGCAGAAGATCGGCGTGACGCGGCTGGTCTTCGACAGCCGCGAGGTCCGTGACGATCACGACCTGCTGACCATCCGAACGGCGCTCGGCCGGTCGGCGTGGGGCACCGGCCTGTTCTACGAACACGTGCCCAGCTAACACGACCCGTTGCTGTGGATCGCGGACATCGTGGTCTGGTGCTACGGCGCGGGCGGTGACTGGCTGCGCCGGGTTCAGCCGTTGCTGGGCGAGGTCATCGACACGAGGACGCCCTAGAAAGCGCGAAGCACGGCGGCCGACCGTCCGGACGGGCACCGTGCTCACTTCTCCGGCTTACGGGCCGAAGCTGGTCCAAGATTAGCAAACGACACGGCCTGGACAAGCTGGTTCACCCGATGGTGGAGCCGCCTGAATATGTGCTGCCCAACACCTGTCGAGTTGATGAACACCCAGGTCAGGTAGGCTCTCCGGGTACCGCCAGCCCCCTCAAACCCGGGAGCAGTCTGTCGTGGCCCGAGTCGTCGTCGACGTCATGCCGAAGCCCGAAATTCTCGACCCGCAAGGCCAGGCGGTGGCGAACGCGCTGCCGCGTCTTGGCTTCGACGGCATCACCGCCGTCCGCCAGGGCAAGCACTTCGAGCTGGAGGTCGCCGACGACGTCGACGACGCCACGCTCGCCAAGATCGCTGAGACCTTCCTCGCCAACCCCGTGATCGAGGACTGGACCGTGCGCAGGGTCGAGGCATGAGGGTCGGTGTCATCACCTTCCCCGGCACGCTCGACGACGTCGATGCGCAGCGCGCCGTCCGCTACGCCGAGGGTGAGGCCGTGCCGCTGTGGCACGGCGACCACGACCTGAAGGGCGTCGACGCGGTCGTCGTGCCCGGCGGGTTCTCCTACGGCGACTACCTGCGCTGTGGCGCCATCGCGCGGTTCGCTCCGGTCATGCAGGAAGTGATCGAGGCCGCGAACAAGGGGATGCCCGTTCTGGGCATCTGCAACGGCTTCCAGATCCTCGCCGAGGCCCACCTGCTGCCGGGCGCGCTCGTCCGCAACAGCGGCCTGCACTTCGTGTGCCGCGACCAGTGGCTCAGCGTCGAGAACAACACCACGGCCTGGACCACGCGTTACGACGCGAAGGCCGAGATCCTCGTGCCGCTGAAGTCCGGCGAGGGCGGCTACCAGGCCGATGAGAAAACCCTCGACGAACTCGAAGGCGAGGGCCGCGTCGTCTTCCGCTACGTCGGCGAGAACCCCAACGGCAGCCGCAACAACATCGCGGGCATCACCAACGCCAGGGGCAACGTCGTCGGCCTCATGCCGCACCCCGAGCACGCCATCGACGCGCTCACCGGCCCGACCGACGACGGACTGGGCATGTTCCTGTCCCTGCTCGACACGGTGGTGAAGGCATGATCGACACCGTCAAGAACGCCGAGAGCACGCCCGAGCAGGACCAGCCCTACAAGGAGCTGGGCCTCAAGGACGACGAGTACGCGCGCATCAAGGAGATCCTCGGCCGCCGGCCGACGGACGCCGAGCTCGCCATGTACTCGGTCATGTGGAGCGAGCACTGCTCCTACAAGTCGTCCAAGGTGCACCTCAAGTACTTCGGCGAGACCACGACCGACGAGATGCGCGCCAAGATGCTCGCGGGCATCGGCGAGAACGCGGGCGTCGTCGACATCGGTGACGGCTGGGCCGTCACGTTCAAGGTCGAGAGCCACAACCACCCGTCGTACGTCGAGCCCTACCAGGGTGCGGCCACGGGTGTCGGCGGCATCGTGCGCGACATCCTCGCGATGGGTGCGCGGCCGCTGGCGGTCATGGACCCGCTGCGCTTCGGCAAGCCGGATGCGGCGGACACGCGCCGGGTGCTGCCCGGCATCGTCGCGGGCGTCGGCGGCTACGGCAACTGCCTCGGCCTGCCGAACATCGGCGGCGAGGTCGTGTTCGACGAGTCGTACCAGGGCAACCCGCTGGTCAACGCGCTGTGCGTCGGCGCGATGAAGGTGGAGGACCTGCACCTCGCGCACGCGTCCGGCGCCGGCAACAAGGTCATCCTCTACGGCGCGCGCACCGGCCTCGACGGCATCGGCGGCGTCAGCGTGCTGGCGAGCGAGACGTTCGACGACACCGCGGGCAAGCGCAAGAAGCTGCCGTCGGTGCAGGTCGGCGACCCGTTCACCGAGAAGGTGCTGATCGAGTGCTCGCTCGAGCTCTTCGAGAAGGGCATCGTCGTCGGCATCCAGGACCTCGGCGGCGCGGGCCTGTCCTGCGCGACGAGCGAGCTGGCGTCCGCGGGCGACGGCGGCATGCACGTCTGGCTGGAGCGGGTGCCGCTGCGGGCCACGGGCATGACCCCGGCGGAGATCCTCTCCAGCGAGTCCCAGGAACGCATGTGCGCGGTGGTCGAGCCGGCCAACGTCGACGCGTTCATGGAGGTCTGCCGCAAGTGGGACGTCATCGCCACCGAGATCGGTGAGGTGACCGAGGGCGACCGCCTGGTCATCACGTACCACGACGAGGTCGTCGTCGACGTGCCACCGCGCACCGTCGCCCACGAGGGCCCCGTCTACAACCGGCCGATCCAGCGCCCGGCCGACCAGGACGAGCTTCAGGCGAACACGCCGGACAGCCTGCCCAAGCCGGGGCGCGACGAGCTGCTCGCGCTGATCAAGTCGCAGGCGGCCAGCCCCAACCTGGCCTCCAAGCGCTGGGTCACCCAGCAGTACGACCGCTACGTCCGCGGCGGCACGGTCCTCGCGCAGCCCAGCGACGGCGGCATGATCCGCATCGGCGAGGAGACGCACCGCGGTGTGGCCCTCTCGACCGACTGCAACGGCCGCTACACCTTGCTCGACCCGTACGAGGGCGCGAAGCTGGCGCTGGCCGAGGCCTACCGCAACGTCTCCAGCACCGGTGCCACGCCGGTCGCCGTCACCAACTGCCTCAACTTCGGCTCGCCGGAGGACCCGGCGGTCATGTGGCAGTTCGAGCAGGCCGTGAAGGGCCTCGCGGACGGCTGCGCGGAGCTCGGCATCCCGGTGACCGGCGGCAACGTCAGCTTCTACAACCAGACCGGTTCCACGGCGATCCTGCCGACGCCGGTCGTGGGCGTGCTGGGCGTGATCGACGACGTGCGGCGCCGCATCCCCACCGGGATCGGGGCCGAGGCCGGCGAGACGCTGCTGCTGCTCGGTGACACCAAGGACGAGTTCGGCGGCTCGGAGTGGGCGCACGTCGTCCACGGCCACCTCGGCGGCCTGCCGCCGAAGGCCGACCTCCAGCGCGAGAAGCTGCTCGGCGAGGTCCTCGTCGCGGGCTCCCGCGACGGCATGGTCTCCGCCGCGCACGACCTCGCCGAGGGCGGTCTGGCCCAGGCGCTCGTCGAGACGTGCCTGATCGGCGAGACGGGTGCGCGGGTCTTCCTCGAAGGAGACCTGTTCACCGAGCTGTTCAGCGAGTCCGCCGGGCGCGTGCTGGTCGCCGTGCCGCGGACCGAGGAGCAGCGCTTCACCGACATGTGCACCGCGCGCGCCCTGCCGTGGCGCAAGGTCGGTGTCGTCGACCCGGAGTCGAACGCCCTGGAGATCCAGGACCTCGGCGAACTCCCGCTCGACGAGCTCCGCGAGGCCTGGGAGGGCACCCTCCCGGCGCTCTTCGACTGAGCCGCGCCGAACAGGAGAAGGGCCCCGTCGCGAGACGGG